>DATLWP010000320.1:0-4980 GCA_035576265.1 Candidatus Polarisedimenticolia bacterium | reverse complement strand
TTACCGTCTTTTCCTAGGATCCCGTTTACGAACGTTTCGAGGCTCGACTCGTGTTCGGAATTGGGATTAATCCAATCCGTGTAGAGTTTCGCCTCCCGCGCAGCCTTGACTAGGAAGCTCTTCAAGCGATCGCGGAAACTTTCTACGTCTTCTGCCCCAGGCGGCCACGCCCCCAGCATGGTCTGGTAAAGGAGTTCCTCTTCATTGGGTGTAGGTGCCCAGTGGCTGTCGACCAACTTGCGATGCGGACTATTCCAACGATGCCAACGGTGGAATGCTTCGTCCCATTCTCGCGGCAGCTCGGAGAGCACATTAATGCGAGCTCGGACGTCTTCGCCACGTTTCGTATCATGCGTGGACGTTGTATTCAGTGAGTGGGGCCAATGGAGCCGCCGGTCCTGATTGAACTCATGAAATGCAGTTGTGCCGAGAGGCAAGAGCTCCCGGAGAGGATCGCCGCCAACGTCGTTCAGAGAGATCAGACCATTGTGAAGGTAAAATGCCGTGTCTTCTAGTCCCTTAGCCATCACGGGCCCGGTAAATTGTTGCCAACACATAACGAACTTTAGATATTTATCACGCAGGCCGGGTGCATATTCGGGCGGATCAAGGAACAAGATCGATCGAAGGAAAGAGAAAGCGGCCTCACTGATGTGATCATCTGAATCGCGTTTATGGGCTAGCATAAAGGCGCGCTCGAGAAACTTGCGATCCCTTGGAGAGATGCCGCTCTCATCGATGTATGTCCGGTAGACAGGCAAGCAGGCGGTGACTTCCTTGAGAAGGTGAGTCAACTCGGACATGGGCAGGTCGCGGGCATGACGATGTTGCGCGGCAATTTCCCCCAGCTGATGGCTGAGAAACTGAACTTCGCCCGCGAATAGCATTTCCATGACGAGTTTGTTGCCGGCATAGCTGAAATCTGCAAAGGAAACCTCGCAGCCGAGCGTACGGTTGTAGGCTCGCTCAAGCGACGCTAGCCCCTTCGGATCAACAAAAACCTCGTTAACCGCACGGAGGAAGTCATAACCAGTTGTGCCGGCAACCGGCCAATTCTCCGGAAGGCGCTCTCGTTCACCTAAAACCTTTTCCACTACGACATAAATCGTCTTTGGTATAGAGGACCGTGCTTCCTTAGGCGCGACACTGCCCTGAAGACGTTGGAGGTATACGAGAGGATCATACAAGCCATCCACGTGGTCCACGCGCAAGCCCGTAACCGTTCCTTCGCGCGTCAGTTGGATGATCAGGCGATGGCGGTCAGCGAATACGTCGGGATCCTCCACACGGAGACCCACTAGCTCATTGATATCAAAGAAGCGGCGATAGTTGATCTCCTCAAGCCCGATCTTCCAGTAAGCGAGCCGGTACGCCTGGGCCGAGAGGATTTGATCTAGCTGGTCCCGGCTTGAAGGCTTTCCCGGCGAACCGTTCACCGTGCGAATGACTTCGTCGGCCAGTTTGCGGACGGCTGGTACGGAATGGTAGAGTTTCCACAGTCTTTCCTTGATCTTCCGTAATTCCGAGATCCTCCTTTGCTGGTCCGCGGCAGAAGGATTCGGATCGCAAGGCAGTTGCTGGATTTCTTGAAGAATTTCAGACAGAGTCCGTCGCTCCCCCCTAGCCGTGTTGGGCATCCCGCGGATGATCTGTTCGATCAGGGGCTCGTACGACTTCAGAGCAAGCGGGAACCTGTGGTCAAAATATTTAATGTAGAACCCTGCTTCGTCCAACTTCAATATGAGCTCGCCGTTGCGCAGGGCATCGCCATAGAGATCGCCTAAAACGGGAAGAAGCACGCGGGATTCCTGCAGAGCCGCCGACTTGATCGAGGCCGGGTACCAGTCAATATCAAAGTATCGGGCATATTGCGAATGGCGACCGTTTTCCAGGACATCCATCCACCAGGGATTTTCATGACTCGCAACCATGTGGTTGGGCACGATGTCCAATAGCAGCCCCATCGAATAACGCTTCAATTTTTCGGCGAGTTCCTCAAATTCCCGCTCCGTTCCCAACTCGGAGTTGACCCTCTGCGGATCGGCCACATCATATCCGTGCGAACTTCCCTTCCGCGCCTTGAAGCGCGGAGAAGCATAGAGGTCGGTGATGCCAAATTCGCTCAGATAGGAGACCAATTCGCGGGCGTCCGAGAAACGGAAATTCAGGCTGAATTGAATTCGATAGGTCGCGACGGGAATTCGATACATGGCCTGTTACCCCACGCGCACGCGCAACCGTTCGCCAAGAAAGCGGAACGCCGAGATCCATTGTTCGGCGCCCGTGACTCCCAGTTCCGCCTTACGTACCTGATCCGGGTACAGTTCCTGGAGCGCGCGGAAGTACAAGTTTTGCGCAGTCCAAAGATTGGCTGGAAACGGAAGCGAATTGGCCAGGCCCACCGCGTCACTCAGGCTCTGGAGCGGCCCGACTTCTGCCGGCTCCGTCACCCATTGATGAGTGAGTCTTTCGATGGCACCGCGCATGGCGAATTCGAGTGTTGAAGCATCCAGGGAGACACCTGTGTTCCGCGCCTCTTCAAGATGCGCACGGATACGATCGAAGTCAGGGATATCTGCTTCCAAGCCACGGCGAATATCGGAATTGAGAGTGAACTCCGCAGCCATGCGGAAACGGTGGGGCGACGGAATATGCAGATCTGCGATGAAGCGCATCATCGGGGCGTAGCGTTCGAAAAGTTGTCGATAAACTGATTCCGCTTCCGCGAGGGCTTGATCGAGAATTACGCGAATGATCTTCCGCTGCTCGTCACGAAAGAGAAGTCTGAGGGTATAGGTGCCGGAGCCGAAATACTTGTCTACGACGCGCAGAATTTCGTGCAGGTCGCCGCGTTGGAACGTCTCGGTGATGTCCGAGCATAGCAACGCATAGGCCTGTTCTCCCTGGAACACACGCACCCCTCCGCTGACGTTGTGCTCGCCAAGGTGGAGTATTCCAAAGCTGATGCTCTCCGTCTCACCCAGTATCTCAGATCGCACTGTGGCGCGGCCCAGAGCGAGTCGCATCCTTCCGGATGAGAGCACATGATAATCGTCGCGAGTGACCGAGAAACGATATACCCGGGTCTCGTCTCCATAGTCCTCGAACAGGGAACAGATTGCGTAGTGCGCCCCTACAGCGGTGAGATTTAACACCGCAGGCTTCACAAATGCCATGTAGATGTTTCTGCCGTCCGGATGTTGCAGCATATTCGATTTGGCACGTTCGAGTCGCAGTAGAAACTCTTCCTCGAGATCATCACCAAAGAGCTGTTCGCTAAGCTGAAGTGCTCGCCCCGCATACTGAATCACCTGGACCGTCTCAATTCCGGAGAGCTCATCGAAGAACCAACCGCAGCTCGTGAACATGAACATGGCGTGCCGTTGCATTTCCAGAAGCCTCAGTGCATTTACCTTTTCGTCCGCGCTGAGAGCGTGCGCCTGTTCAACTGCGAAAAACGTGTCCACTGTGTCCGGTGAGCGGCTCAGTATCACGTCAATATATCGATCGCGTGCCCGCCACGGATCCGAGAATAGCTGACTGGCTCGTGCTTCGTAGAGCGGCGCGAGCCGATCGCGCAGCCAATCGAGCGCATCGCGCAGCTGCGAGCGCCATTGCTGATGCCAGCCGGGATGCCGGCCGGAGCTGCAGCCGCAGTTGCTGCGCCAACGTTCGATGCCGTGGGCACAACTCCACGAAGTGTTCTCCTTGATGCGCACTTCGCGAAAGGGAGGATGCCGCTCGAGGTATTCACCGTAGTTTGTAATCTTTGCGATGCTCGACGCCTCGATATGTTCCAGGGCATAGGCGAGTGCCATATCTCCGTGCCGGTGATGATGGCCGTAGGTCTCTCCATCGGTAGCAATATGAACGAGCTGTGGCCAATCGCGCTGTTCCGAAAAAGCCCGCGTCAGTCGTTCGGCCAGATATTCCCCCTTGTCCAGCAGCCCTTCGAAAGCGACAGCTCGGGAGATCGGTCCGTCATAGAAGAACAGCGCAATGTGCCGGCCAGAGGGAAGTGTGAGCCGATACGCCATGGATGGATCGATAGTGCCGTCGCTAACATCGCGCCACTTTCCGCGGCCGATGCGACGTGCTGACTGCGCCTGATAGGGAGAGAGCACGGTAAATTTCACGCCATATCGGGCAAGAAGTTCGAGCGTTTGGAGATCGACGGCCGTTTCGGCGAGCCACATGCCCTCCGGTTTGCGGCCGAAGCGGTACTCGAAATCACGCAGTCCCCAAATAATCTGAGTCTCCTTATCACGACGATTCGCAAGCGGCATGATCACATGGTTGTAAACTTGAGCCATGGCCGAGCCGTGCCCTGAGAAGCGCTGCATGCTTGCTTTGTCCGCTGCAAAAATCGCTTCGTAGACAGCGTGGGACTTTTCAGCGAGCCAGGAAAGAAGCGTCGGGCCGAAATTGAAGCTGATCTTCGAATAGTTGTTCAGGATGAGGGCGATGCGCTCCTCGCCGTCCTTGACGCGCGCGAACGCATTTGGGGCATAACATTCCGCGGTGATGCGCTCATTCCAGTCGTGGTACGGGTAGGCGGAATCCTGCGCCTCCACCGCTTCGAGCCACGGGTTTTCCCGCGGCGGCTGGTAGAAATGGCCGTGAATGCAGATGTAGCGGTCCATGGTCACGATGGCTTCGAGTATACGGCAAACGAATGGGCCGGCAGGCGCAGCGCGACGCGCCCCGTGGATTCCAGTTGTTCCGGCATGCTGGTTCCCTTTCCTTGCCAGCGCGCGTCCGCGGAGTCCATTTCGCGGCGCCAGCCGCCCGCGGGGAGCACAAGCGCCGCTTCCACACTGGATCCGCCGAAGTGAAATGCGGCAAAAACTTGAGACGCGCCTTGCCACCGGCGGATGGCCAGCAGCTTCTTCTCCGGCACGGCGATCACTTCCATGGATTCCTTGTCCGGCCGGGCGAGAGCCGTTGACGCGCGCCGGAGCCGCAGCAGTTCCCGGTAGA
>DATLWP010000319.1:0-3709 GCA_035576265.1 Candidatus Polarisedimenticolia bacterium | reverse complement strand
ACCCGCTCCATTAAGCGGAAAGGCTGATCTAGTGCGAACAGGCTAGTCCTTGCCAAATAACGTGTCAAGCGCCTTCGAGCGATAGCTGGTATGACAAGAATGGCCCGGCCTCCTGCGTGCTCCGTAGCGGCAACCTATCCCGGCCAGAGCGCCGTGGTTCGGGGGTGGCGGGATACGAATCATCGCGCACGATTTTTGCAGACAACCGCGCGTGCTTTTGGTGTATCGTAAGCCTTGGGTGCATCCTCCGCACCCGTACCGCTGCGCCAGCGGCAACCCCCACGAAACGGGGGCATCCGGAGGTGACGCTCGGGCAAGTCCCGCCGCGCCGCTCCGACATTTCACCCGTAGCGAAATCGCAGCCTTTTCGTTCGCCCGGGATCGAATCCAAGTGGAAACGCACGCGCTTCCGCTTAGGACTCAGGAGGATCAATGAAACGTCTGATCGTTTTTTGTGCCCTGGTGTCATGCATGCTGTTGTTGACCCCGGCGGTTCACGCGCAGTCGAATCAGCTCATTCCGGGCACGCAGGTGCGCCTAACCCTGATCAACGGTTTGACCACGCGGGTCGCGCACGACGGCGATCCGTTTATAGCCGTCGTCGCAGAGCCGGTATTTTCCGGTAGTGAGCTCATCCTGCCGGCGGGGGCCAAAGTTCACGGGATGATCACCAGCGTCACCCGCCCGAAAATGTTCTCCATGTTCCGTGGGGGAGCATCGATGAACCTGGTTTTCAATTCGATCGAAGTTCAGAGCCGAATATTCCCCGCGAGGATGAGCATCATATCGATCTACCGCGGCGGCGCCGACATGGGGAACCGAAGAAAGGATCTGAAAACCATCGAGGGTGAAGTGGTCGAGCAGAATCACGACATCAAAGGCGACATCGTTGATGTCGGGCTCGGCACGGCAGGCGGCTCGGCCGTTGGCCTGGTTTTCAGCCGCGTCGTCCGGGGCACGCTGATTGGATTGGTCGGCAGCGGCGCTTACATCGCGGCGAAGAAGGGCAAGGACGTCGAATTGCCGGCGCAGACAGGCATGCTCGTGCGCATGGATTCGACCGTGTCGCTTCCCGCTTCGCTGTTGCGCAACGCAGCGTACTCGTCCCGCGGCGAGTAAGAGCCGGCGACCGGCAAGCTTTCGCCCGTGCGCGCCTATGTAACTCGCCGAATCGGCCAGCGAGAGGGCGCGTGGCCTGCCCGACCGCGCCGCGCGCCCTCGGAGGTCTCGTAGAACGGGGATTTCATACGGTGTTACGAAAATCACCTTTCTGCTGAGAAAAATGGACGGACCACGGACGGCCGGGTTGCAGTTGTTCGGCGCCCAGCGTCCAGCCGTGTTCTGCTTCCTCAACCCACGCGAGCCGAAACAGCACGGGCGGCGAGTCGACTTCCAGGCCGCTTGCTCGGCGGATCACGCGAATCGCGACCACCGAATCTTTTCCCATCTCGGCGTGCAGGGGAAACCTGCAGCCTAGGTTGCTGACGTCGAAAGTTGACGTGCGTTCGGTAAAGAACCGCCCGTCACGGTCAAATCCCGTGACCCCAATCGAAAGCGTTAATGGAAGCCGCGGTTCACGCCGCCGCTCCGCCCCGGCGAAGGAGGTTGCCACCTTTGATCCGAGCTTTTTGGTCTCCATGTTAGTCCCAACGTTTTCGTTGCATCCATCGGGCCAAGCCAACGGCGTGCGAATTCACTGAAAATGCGAGGGATGCGAAAACCGCCTAGGCCCAACGCTGCTGCGGGATGAAACGGTGTGCGGCAATGAAACCATCCCGAAAGCGCTAAGCAGCGCCCTTCGCCGCCGCAGCGTGCTTGTCCATCCGCTTCAAGAAGCGATACAGACTCGTGCGACCGATCCCGAGCATCTGCGCGGCGCGAACACGATTTCCGTTGCAGGCTTCGAGCACACGCTGAATGTGAACTCGGCGCACTTCCTCGAGCGGCAGCGGCTGCCAGTTTTCTCCGGGCGGCACGGCGCGGCGGTGCGGCTTCCGCAGCTGTTCGGGGAGATCGCCGACGTCGATGAAGTCGGCACTGGCTGTGATCGCCGCGCTCGAGATCGCGTTGGCGAGTTCGCGCACGTTTCCGGGCCAGTTGTGTTGCAGCAACGCGATCTGCGCGCGTTGCGAAAGCCCCCGGAACGGCTTTCCATAGGCCTGGCTGTACTTCTTCAGGAAGTGCTGGACGAGAATGGGTATGTCCTCCGGGCGTTCGGTCAGCGAAGGCACTCGAATCTCGATGCTACTGAGGCGGTAGAACAAATCCTCCCGAAATCGTCCCGCGAGAACCTCCGTGCGGAGGTCACGGTTCGTGGCGGCGATTAGACGCACGTCCACTTTTCTCACCTCGGGAGAACCGACACGCTGAATTTCACGATTCTCGATCACGCGAAGCAGTTTCGACTGCAGGGACATGGAAGTTTCGCCGATTTCATCGAGGAAAACCGTGCCGCCGTTCGAGAATTCAAACAGGCCGGGCCGCGTATCCGTGGCGCCCGTGAAAGAACCGCGGACGTGACCGAAGAGCTGGCTTTCCAGCAGCGTGTCAACGAGCGCCGAGCAATTGCAGACCGCAAAACGCTCCCGCGCGACCGGGCTGAGCTGGTGCAGCGCCCGCGCCACTAATTCCTTGCCTGCCCCGGTGGGACCGGCGATCAGTACGTTCGAGTAGTGCCGCGCCACCTTTCTGACCATCTCGAACACCTCGATCATCGCCGGACTTCTTCCCACGATGCCCTGAACCTGAAGCGTTTCGAAGAGCTTGTCCTCCAGATCACGAATTTCCGCTCGCCTCGAGAACGCCTCCGCCAGATCGTCGAGCGCTCTTTCCAGGCGCCGAAAATCGATTGGCTCGCACAAATAGTCGTAGGCTCCGCGCTTGACCGCGTCGATTGCCGAATCGACCGAGTAGTAGCCGCTCACCAGAATCACGTACATTCCGGGATCGTATTGCAGTGTTTTCTCAAGAAATGCCAGGCCGTCCATCCTTGGCATTCGGTAACGCGCCAGCACCACGCGGCATCCCCCTAGCCGAACCTTTTGCAGCGCCTCCTGAGGACTGCTGGTGCCCACCACGGGAAATCCGGCTTGTTCAAGACGCGTGGTGAAGAGATCTACCTGGTCGGGATCGTCGTCCAGCACGCATACGGGCAGATGCTTCCGGGCGATTCCGATGGCCGAATTGTCCACAAGGACTCCCACTCCCCCATCTCACGCAAGATTCGTGCCATCGCGACGGAGAGTAGAAAGTCTCGCAAAGACCGGAGCAAACACGAGAAGGTTCGGCTGGCCTAAGCGTCTAAAGCTCTTGAATTGTGGACATTGATCGTCATCCACAGAAATATTCGTAGGCTAGGGAGAGCGCGCCCAGTCGCGAGACTCGCTCCGCCCAGACCGCCCAGCGTTCCGATCCGGCACCGCAGTGTCAAAGAGGAATTTCATGGGTGCTGACCAACAGGCCGGCACCGCCGGCGCTCTGCCGGATTCAACGGGAAGAGGAAGGCCTCAGGCTACTTTGATCCCGGAGCGGTTCAAATCGCGCGCCGTCTCCCCGAAAAACGCGCGCGGTCGCAACTGCACCACCTCAACCAGCTTGCGGCCGTCCGCGCCCTTTCCCTTGACCTTCACGACCCGGCATGCAATCGGGAAGTTGTCCGCATCCTCCATAGGCTGCAGCAGGCGCACGAAGACCACACAGCCCTCGCACA
>DATLWP010000318.1:0-2998 GCA_035576265.1 Candidatus Polarisedimenticolia bacterium | reverse complement strand
GTGGGGCTTGTGTTAATTTTCAGCGTCTATCTCGTATATCAGCAGACGATGATCATCCGCATGCGAAGCCAGTTGGCCGAGCAGATCGAGTCGCTCACCAAGGTTCAGAACCTTACGAACGAGGTTTACAAACTCGCTGCGCTGGACCAATTGACCGGCCTCTACAACCGTCGCTCGGGCGAGCAACGACTGGCGGAAGAAATCAGCCGGGCCCTGCGCCACGCGCGTCCGTTGACCGTCCTGCTGATCGATCTTGACGGCTTGAAACAGATCAACGACCAACTGGGCCACGCGGCGGGTGACCTGCTCCTGAGAAGTTTTTCCGAACGCCTGCAGAAAGCTATTCGGGGTTCGGACCTCGCGGTACGGCTCGGAGGCGACGAATTCATGGTGCTGCTGCCGGAATGCCGCTTTGAAGAGGTAAAGCACGTTCTCTCCCGCGTCGAAGGTCTCGAAGTGGAATACGATGGAGCAAGGATCCCCTGCCGGTTCTCGCGCGGGTGGACGGATTACAGAGCCGGCGAAACATCGGAGGAGTTCCTGAAGCGCGCCGACGACGCACTCTACGCCGACAAACGCGCCGGCAAGGAAAATGAACCGCTGCAGCCAACCCAGGTATCACAGCCTGTCACGTAGCACCTCCCATCCGCAGAACGGAGCACACCCAACTCCGCGATCGCGAAACCAGAGCGCTCTTGGGCCACTGTTCATATAGCGAGTTTGCGGTATCATGGTGCTGCAAGCCGCGCGTCCCAGCCGCGTTGAAACATCATTGAGTTCGTTGTTCGGTTCGGATCACCTTGTGACCACTGAGGGAGAACGCCCGTGAAAACATCCGTCGCAACGAAATTTTGCTGCTCGTTCTTGTTCGTCTTTGCGGCCGTGAGCATTGCCGCAGTCTCCTTGCCGGGAATCGTGCTAGGCGACACGCTCGAATTGAAGAACGGACAGATCATGCAAGGCCGATTTCTGGGAGGGTCCCCGCTCAATATCCGTTTTGAGGTGGACGGCAAGGTACAAATCTTTCCGACTAAGGAAGTGCTGAACATTGGCTTCGACGAGACCGAAAGCGAATCGCCTGCGGTGGCGGCTGCGCCCGCAGCCGTGGCTCCTGCTCCACCCGCTGCGGCTAGTCAGCCAGCGCAGGCAAGTAACGGGCGTACGCGCGCAATTACGATTCCAGCGGGAACTTCGCTCCTCGTTCGCATGATCGATACAGTGGATTCTTCGACCAACCAGATTGGCGATCCGTTCCACGCGAGCCTGGAAAGTCCGCTGACGGTGGGCGACACCGTCGTGGCGCCGAAAGGCGCGGACGTATACGGCAAGCTTGCGCAAGCGAAGGGGGCGGGGAAAATCGCCGGAAGCGCGCAGCTGACGCTCGAGCTAACCGGAATCCGCATCAACGGAAACATCGTGCCCCTGGAATCGACGGAATATGATGTCGCTGGCAAAGGCCGGGGGAAGCAAAGCGCAGAGCGCATCGGTGGAGCAGCGGCGGTCGGGGCGATCATTGGCGCTATTGCGGGTGGCGGCAAAGGCGCTGCGATCGGCGCCGGGGTAGGCGCCGGTGCAGGCACAGCTGCGCAGGTGCTGACCCACGGCGAGCAAGTGCGCATCCCCAGCGAAACGTTGCTCGAATTCACGCTGCAGCAGGACGTCACCGCGCTGATTTCCAAATCCACGAAATAGGAGCCGGACGGTTACCAGCGGTCCCCGGTTGTTCCAAACAGCGGCCGCAAAATGGAGTACCGTCCTCATTCCGTGCGGAGGGGTGTTTCTGTTAAGAACACCCCCTCAAATTCCGCTTGCGCCTCGCAGGGGTGACTTTTAAGATACCCGCTGTTGCCCGAGGAGATACCATGCCCAAAGAGAAGCCGAAGGTGAATATCGGAGAGGTGATTCGGTCCTACCGGAGCGACCGGGGCCTATCGCAGGGCGACATCGAACGCCGTACCGGGCTCCTGCGCTGCTACCTCTCCCGCGTGGAAAACGGGCACACGGTCCCCTCGCTGGAAACGCTCGCGAAGATCGCCGAAGCCATGGAAATCAACCTGGCCGATTTTTTCCCGGGCACCGACACGCCTCAGGACCGTGAAACACGCAAGATGCTTGGCGAGCTTTCGGAAGAGGAGATTCGCTTCCTCGCCGAAATCAAGCGATATTCCACCACGCTCTCCGACGACGACAAGAGGCTGGTCCTGGCCATGATCCGCAAAATGGCCACAGTTGTGCCGACCCCGCGCAGCGGCAAGTCCGGTGGCTCCGCCCACCGAGCGGAAATATAAGTTTCCGAATTGCGATCGCACGCTACTGAAAGCGTGGATTCGTCTGCTTCCCGCATCATGACAACCATCTTGCCGCACGACTAGCGCCCGACTGCGCGGATTCGCTACAATGGACCCAAAATGCCCCAGAAACGACACAAGACAGTCGGCGTAAAGGTCGGCAAAGTGCAAGTGGGCGGCGGCGCGCCCGTGGTAGTGCAATCGATGACCAACACGGACACAGCCGACGCTGCCACGACCGCGCAGCAGTGCCTCGATCTCGCGCAGGCAGGCTCGGAACTCGTCCGTATCACTGTCAATGTCCCCGAGGCAGCTGCAGCCGTGCCGGAAATCAAGAAGCGGCTGCTCGACGCCGGCTGTGACGTCCCGATCATCGGCGATTTTCACTACAACGGCCACGTGCTCCTGACGAAATATCCCGACTGCGCTCGCGCGCTCGATAAGTACCGCATCAATCCCGGTAACGTCGGCCATGGCCAGCGGCGGGACGAGCAGTTCGCCACCATCTGCAAAGTGGCGCGCGACCACGCCAAGCCCGTGCGCATCGGCGTGAATGGCGGCTCTCTCAATCAGGAGCTCGTCATGCGCAAGATGCAGGAGAATACGGATGGCGATCTAGGCAAGACATCCGAAGCAATCCTCAACGAATGCATGGTGCTTTCGGCGCTCGAATCAACCGAGTTGGCCGTGGAGTCGGGATTGCGCAAAGA
>DATLWP010000317.1:0-1638 GCA_035576265.1 Candidatus Polarisedimenticolia bacterium | reverse complement strand
TCGCCACCCAGACGGGCTCGCGGTCGCCGGAATACGGGTTGACGGCAAAACGCCCCGTGAAAAAACCTTCCTTCTCAGCCGTGGCGATGTCCGCTGCCTTCACGCTTTTCTGCTGCATGGCCCTGCACTGGGCTTGCATGGCCGAGCGCCCGTTGACGCCCTCGAGCAGCTTATCAAGCTGCGGATGCCCGGCCGCCATAACGAGCGCTGAAACGCCATAGATCGTGTCGACGCGCGTAGTAAAGACTTCGAGGCCGAGGCCCGGAACATCCGCGACGTCAAAGCGGACGCGCACGCCGCGCGATTTCCCGATCCAGTTCTGCTGCATCACGAGAACGCGCTCGGGCCAGCCACCCGTCAGCTCCGGGATGCTGTCGAGAAGCGCGTCGGCATATTGGGTGATGGCCAAAAACCACTGCTCGATCTCTTTGGCTTCGACGGGCGTGGTGTCGTGCTGCCAGCAGAAGCCGTCGATGACCTGCTCGTTGGCCAGGACGGTCTGGCATTGGGGGCACCAGTTGACGCGGCTGCGCTTACGGTAGGCCAAGCCGCGTTCGAGCATGCGGAGAAAGAACCACTGGTTCCAGCGGTAATACTCCGGCTCGCAGGTGGAGATTTCGCGGCGCCAGTCGTAGCTGAAGCCGAAGCGGCGGCAGACTGCTTTCATTTGGGTGATGTTGGAGTTGGTCCATTCGCGGGGCGGTGTGCCGCGCTTGATCGCGGCATTTTCGGCGGGCAATCCGAAGGCGTCCCAGCCGATGGGGTGCAGCACGTTGTAGCCGCACATGCGCTTATAGCGGGCCACGGCGTCGCCGATGGTGTAGTTGCGCATGTGCCCCATGTGCAGCGTGCCGGAGGGGTACGGGAGCATCTCGAGGACGTAATATTTTTCGCGGGACGCGTCGCGATCATCGGCGCGGAAGGCGTCCTGCTCCTCCCAGACTTTCTGCCACTTTGCTTCGATCCGCTGCGAATCGTAATCGGCCACTCTTGCACTCCCGTCGTGCGGCTAAAAAATCTTTACCACAGAGGGCACAAAGAAAACTCGAAACTACAGAGGGGGGAATCGAACGGCGCCGCGCAGAGCTACTTTTTGCGTCGTTTCGTCCGGGACGGCCGCGCACGCGATTTTCGACTGCTTCCTCTGCTGCCCTGATTTCCTCTGACTCCCGCGCCTTTCTTCCTGCGGCGCGGCTGCATGCCGTCGCGGCTTCCCGCCGCCTGCACCTCGATGCCGACCAGCTTCCAGAGCGCGGCGACATTGCGGCGATCGTCGCCGGGCTTATCGATCGGGGTCTCGAGAATGAAGGCGCGCCCGGCGAGCAGCGGATGAGTAAGTATCCTCCCGAACGCTTCGATGCCGATTTTGCCTCTTCCGATGTGCTCGTGGCGGTCGACACGCGACGCAAGAGGCGCTTTCGAATCGTTGACGTGCACGACGGGCACGCGGTGGAGGCCGATCGTGCGGTCAACATCGCGGAGCGCCGTTTCGAGCCCCTCGGGCGTGCGGATATTCCAGCCGGCCGCAAAGGTGTGCGCCGTGTCGATGCAGGCGCCGAGCGGGAGGTCCGGGCACGCGTCGAGGATTGCTTTCAACTCTTCAAAGCGCGAACCGACGGAACTCCCCTGACCCGCCGT
>DATLWP010000316.1:0-2303 GCA_035576265.1 Candidatus Polarisedimenticolia bacterium | reverse complement strand
GGCGGTTCAGGACAAAATCCGGATTTTGTTTTATGACTGGCGATATCTGCCGGGCGAGAAGCCGAATCCGGATTTCGTCCTGAACCGCCCGCGATACAAGGGCGCGAGCGTGCTGCTCGCGCGCGCGAATTTCGGCTGCGGATCGAGCCGCGAGCATGCGCCCTGGGCCATTCTCGACTACGGGTTTCGCACCATACTTGCACCTAGTTATGCAGATATTTTCTATAACAACTGCTTCAAGAACGGCATCCTTCCCGTCACGCTCACGAACGAGCAGATGGACGAGCTATTCAAGCGCACTGAGAAGAACGAAGGCTACAAGGTTACGGTTGATCTCGAGCAGCAGATCGTCACCGACGACAGAGGCCTGCGCTATTCCTTCACGGTCGATCCCTTCCGCCGGGAATGCCTGCTGAAGGGCCTCGACGACATCGGCCTCACGCTCGTGCACGAAGCCGAGATCGCGGCCTTCGAAAAGAATCACGTTCGCGCGCCCGTGCTGCACGATTCCCTGGACGTGAAGTACCACCACACATAGTCGCGCCACAGAGCGGTGACACCCGGGGCGTGCGCGATAAGGAGCCGCGTATGAGCGAGGTCTTCCGCATCACTCCCGCGTCCGGCAGCATTTACTGGGTGATCGGTCCGGTGGGCGTGCTGTTGCTGGGGCTGCTCATGATGTTCGCCTACATTTCCTACTCCGCGACGCACGTTCGATTTGAGGTGTCGCCCGAGGGCCTGCGCATCCGGGGCGACCTCTACGGCAGGTTCGTTCCCTCCGCATCGCTGCTTCCGGCGGAAGCCAGGCAAATCGATTTCCGGAGCGACACGCAGCACCGCCCCGCTCGGCGAACGAACGGAGCAGGCTTGCCCGGCTACAGAGCAGGATGGTTCCGGCTGGCCGACCGAGAGAAGGCGCTGCTGTTTGTGACGGACACCTCGCGTGTGGTTTACGTTCCGACGCGCGATGGCTACTCGCTCTTGTTGAGTCCCGCGGATCCGCAAGGCTTCCTTGCAAGCCTCCGAAACACCCTGCGACGTTAGCCATCGGACATATCGAGCGAGGCTGTTTCTTGATTTGCGCGCGGCCTCGCCGGAAGATAAGGCGAGGGTTTCACCGATGCCCCGGTTCCTTATCCATCATCCCAGCGAAGGCTCCCGAGTTTTCGAGCTGCTCGGCGACAGGCCTATTTCGGTCGGGAGGGCCAAGTCCAGCAGCCTGGTGCTCGACAATGCGAGCGTCTCGCGCCAGCACGCCATCGTTCGTTCGGCTCCGGACGGGACGTGGCAGATCATTAATCGCTCCGAAACGAACGGCGTGAAGGTCAACGGCCGCGCGGTGAAAGAGTCGGCGCTGCACCCGAACGATGAAATCATCGTGGGCGAGTACCGGCTTCGATTTTTCGAGGACAGCGCAGCCAAGGAGATGGTGACGTACGGCACGCCGCAACTCCCGCCCCGAATCACCAAGGTACTTTCCGAGCCAGCATACTCCGGTTCCTTTTTGCCGGTGCAGCCTTTGGGGAGCGTCGCGCAGGCCGAGGCGGACAAAGGCGCCAGTTCCGAAGAACGAATGCGCGCGCTCGAGCGGGAGAACCGCTTGCTGACGCTGCTCTATCGCGTCAACCGCACCCTCGGCGAACTGAAAACGGTGGAGGACGTCACGCGCCGCGTGCTCGATCTCGTTCTCGAGATCGATGGCGCCGAGCGCGGCTACGCCATGCTGCTCGACGCGGACTCGAGCGGCCGCAGCGATTTCAGCCCGGGCGGTTACAGCTTCGAGCCTGCGCTGATTCGCTATCGCGCCGACGGCAAGGGCGGCTCCGTTCAGTCCACGCCTCGCCTCACGATTTCGCAAAGCATCATCCGACAGGTTATGCAGGGTGGAATGCCGCTGCTGGTGACCGACCCGCAGGCCGATCCGCGTCTGGCAGCGAGCCAGAGCGTGGCAGCGGCTGGAATCCAGTCGGCCATGTGCGCGCCGCTCAGCGTTGAGAATCGCCACGTCGGCCTTCTTTATGTGGACAATCTCTCGCGCCGGGGCATGTTCACAGTGGAAGAGTTGAACGTATTTGCGGTGATCGCGGCGCAGGCGGGACTCGCGATTGATCGTGCTCGCACGCTCGGCAGGACGGCGGAGCAGCCCCAGCCATCCGCGGCACTCGAATAGCCACGCTTCTCGTGACCTCGTAAAGGTACGGCAACTGCAGCATGGACTTTGCTTCGAAATGCTGCTCAAAGTTCCCCTTAAAGAGCCTTGAGTTGTCCAAAGAGGCGCCCTCGAGCTGCATTTCGAAGCAAAG
>DATLWP010000315.1:0-9678 GCA_035576265.1 Candidatus Polarisedimenticolia bacterium | reverse complement strand
GCGATATTTCGGAAGCAGCGAGGCGTGCAGGTTGATCCAGCCGAGCCGCGGGATTGCCAAAAGGCGCGCGGGGATGATCTGGCCGTAGGCGATGATGACGACGGCATCGGGCGCGACGCGCCGGAAATAATCGTACGCCTCGTCGGATTTGATCCTTTCGGGCTGATAGACAGCGAGGCCTGCTTCGAGCGCAGCGCCCTTCACGGCGGAAATCGCTGTCTGCTGGCCGCGGCCACGAGGGCGGTCCGGCTGCGTGACGACGCGTTCGACGCGGATATCGGGCTGGGCGATCAGATGCTGAAGCGAGGGCACAGCAAAAGCAGGAGTGCCGCAGAAGACGATTCGCAGCGGCACGATGCGCCTACCACTCGCCGGTTTTCTTCAGCTTACGGATTTTGCGCTTGATGAGATCGCGCTTGAGGATGCTGAGGTGGGTGATGAAGAGCATTCCGTTGAGATGGTCGATCTCGTGGCAGAAGGCCCGGGCCAGCAATCCCTCGCCGCGGATTTCGAATTCCTTGCCGGTGGCATCCTGCGCGCGCACGGTGACGTACAGCGGGCGCAGGACGTGGCCGCGAAACCCCGGAACCGAAAGGCAGCCTTCCTCTTCGCGCTGCTCGCCCTCGGTGTGGATGACTTCCGGATTGGCGCAGACGATTTTGGCTTCCGGGTTCTTGCCATTGGTAACGTCGATCACGGCGAGGCGCCGGTTGATGCCAATCTGCGGCGCGGCAAGGCCCACTCCCTGCGCGGCGTACATCGATTCGAACATGTCGTTCACGAGGGTCTGCAACTCCTCGTCGAATTTCTCGACCGGCAGCGAGGGAGTATCGAGCACCGGGTCGCCGAATTTTACGATCGGATGAATCATTGGCCTTCTCTAGAGCGCATTTTTTGACGACTTGCTTCCGGGGCGAGGAGGAATCCCTCACTTTTCTCGGAACGGCATTACAAACCGGAATCGAGATTGTAACAACATCTAGAAATTGTCGAGCTGGCGCTGGTAACCATCGAAATTCCGCCGTGTCTCTCCGAGCGAATCGCCGCCGAATTTTTCGAGAAACGCTTCGGCCAGCGTGAGCGCCACCATGGCTTCGCCGGCCACCCCTCCGGCGGGCACGACGCAGACATCGGAACGCTCGTACGCCGCCTTGACAGCTTCCTTGGTGTTCAAGTCAGCTGTCAGGAGCGCGCGGCGGAGCGTGGAAATCGGCTTCAGGTACCCGCGCACGATCACGTCCTGGCCATTGGTGATGCCGCCCTCGAGGCCGCCGGCGCGGTTGGAGGAGCGGTCGAAGCGCTTGCGCGCGGCGTCGTAGCGGATCTCGTCCTGGACCTCGGAGCCGTAGCTTGCCGCATTGGAGACGCCGGAGCCGATCTCGACCGCCTTGACGGCCTGAATGGACATCACCGCACGGGCCAATTTCGCGTCGAGCTTTTCGTCCCACTGCGCGTGGCTGCCGAGCCCCGGCGGGATTCCTCGCGCGACGACTTCGAAAATTCCGCCGAGCGAATCGCCCGCGCGCAGCACGTGGTCCACCTCGGCGATCATTTTCCCTTCGACGTCGCGATCGACGCAGCGCAAGGGCGACTCGAGATTGTCGCAGACGGCGGCGATTTCGTCCCAGGTGGCCTGGCGCTCGAGGCGCGCGTGGCCGACTGCGACCGTGTGGCTCAGAACGGCGGCGCCGAACTCGCGCAAGAACAGTTTGGCGAGAGCGCCCACAGCGACGCGGGCGGCGGTCTCACGGGCCGAGGCGCGCTCGAGGACGTAACGCGCGTCGTGGAAATTGAACTTCTGCGCGCCAGGCAAATCGGCGTGGCCGGGGCGGGGCGCGGTCAAGCGGCGCTGGGCGTCCTCGGCTCCCGCGGTCTCTTCCACCGGAAGGGCCTGCTCCCAATTCTTCCAGTCGCGATTTTCGATGCGCAGGGCGATCGGCGCGCCGATGGTCTTGCCGTGGCGTACGCCGGCGAGGATGTCGGCCTGGTCCTTTTCGATCCGTTGGCGTCCGCCGCGGCCGTAACCGAGCTGGCGCCGATGCAGTTCGCGCCCGACGAACGCGAGGTCCACCGGAACGCCGGCGGGCAGCCCGGAAATCCAGGCGACGAGCGCCTGCCCGTGAGATTCCCCGGCTGTGACGAATCGCAGCATGTTCAGTGGCGCCTGGCCTGCCGGCACAATCGAAAGATTCTACCGGAGGCACCGGCGCGCGTAAAGGCCGCAGGGTGCGCGCGAGGCGCCGTTTACATGGCAGCGCGTTGGGTTGGCGCGGATGTTTGCTTGACGGGCCACGCAGCGGACGTTAGGCTTTCGAGGACTCGACTGACGATTGTCAGCCGGAGTCGCCGACCATGCCTGAATCCAACGAAGCTCCATCCGTGCTGTCATTTTTTGGGGGGGCGCTCAAGCGCTGGATCTTCGCCGTGCAGGATTATTCGTTGCTGTCCCTGCAGTCGGTCGTCAACATCTTCCTGCCGCCGTACTACTGGATGGATACGCTAGAACAGATGGATTTGATCGGAGTGGGATCGCTCCCCATCGTGGTCGCCGCCTTTCTGTCCATCGGGGCGGTTCTCGTGCTCAACACGGCGTCGCAATTCCAGCGGTTCGGAATGACCGCGCTCACGGGAGACGCCGTATCGCTGGCGCTCGTCCGCGAACTGGGTCCCACGATTGCGGCGCTGCTGGTGGCGGGCCGCAATGCATCGGGGATGGCCTCCGAGCTCGGCTCCATGGTAGTGACCGAACAAGTGGACGCCATGAGGGCGCTGGGGACGGACCCGGTGCGCAAACTCGTCACGCCTCGTCTGATCGCCACGGTGTTGATGCTGCCGTTGCTGGTGGCGGTGGCGGATTTCGTCGGGCTGATCGGGGGCTACATCGTCGCGAATTTTACGCTGCGGCTGGGCGCGGTGCAGTTCTGGACGCGCGCGGTGGATGCGCTCGAGTTCGGAGACCTGGTGCAGGGATTCGTGAAGCCCATCGTCTTCGCGTTCATCATTGCGACGATCGGATGCTACGAAGGGCTGCGAGTGAGAGGCGGCACACAGGGTGTCGGGCGCGCGACGACTTCGGCGGTGGTGATCTCTTCGGTGCTCGTCCTTGTGGCGGATACGTTTCTGGCCAAGCTACTGCTCTACATCTTTCAGAAATAAGCAGCGTCCGAGATCGCATGGCAACGGAAAAAGGGCAGTGCGAATCATCCGCTGCGAATCACCGCGGTTTCCATCTATAATCCCGTCATGACGCGCCCGACTCGTCCGGCGCCGCTGCGCGAAACACCGTCGCTCGTTCCGGGCGAACCGCTGATTGCGTTCCACGATGTCCGCATCGGCTTCGACGAAGGCGACGTGCTTCGCGGGATATCCTTCGAAGTGCGACCGGGCGAAACGAAAGTCCTGCTCGGAGAAAGCGGGTCCGGAAAAACGCTTACGATGAAGCTGGCGGCAGGCCTGCTGCGCCCCGACGCAGGACGCATCTGGGTGATGGGCCAGAATGTCGCCGAGATGCCGGAGCACCAACTTCTTGATTTTCGGCGGCAAGTGGGGTTCGTGTTTCAGGAAGGCGCGCTTTTCGATTCGCTCACGGTCGCAGAAAATGTTTCTTTCCGGCTGCGCGAGGAAGATCTGCCGGACGACGAAATCGAAGAGAGGGTGCGCGAGGTGCTGCGTTTCGTGGAGTTGGAATCGGCGATCGACAAGTACCCGGCCGAACTTTCCGGCGGCATGCGCCGGCGCGTAGCCATTGCGCGCGCGCTGGCCGACCGTCCGCCGTTGGTGTTTTACGACTCGCCGACCGCCGGGCTGGATCCCGTGACGTCGCAGACGATCATTACTCTGATCCTGCGCTTGCGCGACTTGCAGGGCGTGACGTCGATGCTGGCCACGCATCGCCTGCAGGATGCGACCGGCCTGGCGAGCTTCCGTTTCGACGTAGAGACGAACCGCGTCGTGGCTCTCGACGGCAACGGTGGAATGCCGGTTGCACATCGGGGTGAACAGGAGGTTGCTCCGGCGACCAACGTTCTTGTCCTGCGGGAAGGGCGAGTCTATTTTGAGGGCGCCGTCGACGACGTGCTGCGCTCATCCGACGATTACTTGAGGAAATTTCTGGCTTCTGCGAAATAGAGATCACATTCGGGTTCGCCGAGGAGGAACTGCAATGGCGCAACGAAAGCAACTGACGTGGTCGGAGCTGCGGGTGGGGCTTTTCGTGCTGGCGGCACTGTTCATTTTGATGGTGGGGATCTTTTACGTCACCGGCGCGGGATTCCTCGGGCCGAAGTATCGCTTGACGACGTATTTGCCCGAGGTCGCCGGATTGAAGACGGGAGCGCCCGTGGACCTCGACGGCGTCGAGATCGGCAACGTCCAGTCGATCAGCCTTACGCCGAATCCGCCCGACCGCGAACACAGCATCACACTCGTGCTGCGTGTCGACAGGAAGTACCAGAATCAGATCCGCAGCGACTCCACAGCGCGGCTCGTGACTCAGGGCCTGCTCGGCGACCGCTACGTGACGATCTCGCGGGGCCTCACCGGTGCCGTTCTTCCGCCCAACGGCACCATCCCCGGCGAGGAAGAGGCAGCCATGAAGCAGGTTGTGGAACGTGGCGCCGACCTGCTGCAAAATCTCGTGGCGCTGACTGACGACGTAAAGGACCTCATCGACGGGCTCCAGAAGGGGAAGGGCACGCTCGGGAAACTGATGAATGATCCCTCGCTTTACAACCACCTGGACCACACAGCTGCAAAACTGGATTCTGTGGTCTCAACGGTCCAGCAAGGGGAGGGGACGGTGGGCAAGCTCGTCATGTCGGACGACCTCTACAGGAAAGCCGATGCGACCATCGGGCACATGGAAAACGTGATGGCTGCCGTGCAGGACCAGAAAGGAACCATGGGCAAGCTCATCTACGATCCGAGCGCCTACAACGAAATCAAGGGAGTCGCGGCGAAAGGAAACGCGCTCCTCGGAGACGTGCGGCAAGGGAAAGGCACGCTCGGCAAACTCGCCACCGACGACGCGCTCTATGCAAATCTGCGGGACGCCTCCGCCAACGTTCGGGACGCCACCGCAAAGATGAATTCCAACCAGGGCACGATGGGGAAGTTTTTCACCGACCCGGCCTTCTACGACAATATGACTGGGCTTTCGGGCGATTTGCGGCTTCTGATCAGCGATTTCCGGCAGAACCCGAAAAAATTCCTACATATCAAGCTGGGCTTGTTCTAAGACGCGGCCACGAAGACACAGAGTCATGAGGAAGGCCGATCTGTAAATGCCTTCTCTGGTGTTCGCTGCGCGTTGGTGTCTACGCCGCTATTCTTGTTGCGTGCACGAGAGTTCGAGGGCAAGTTCGCGGATGCGGCGCAGATCGAGTTTTCCAGTGCCGAGGTGGGGGAACTCCTCGACCGAGAAAAACTGATTTGGGCGCGGGATCCACAGATTCGGCAGGCCTGACTGCGGCAACTTTTCGAGCACGGCTTTCAGGTCGTCCGGTGCAAGGGTGTGCAGCACGACGAGCCGCTCGCCCTTCTTCCCGTCGGGCACTGCGGTGACGACAAACCGCTGCTCGGTTGCGCCCGCCAGTTCGTGCAACCGCTCTTCGATCTTCACGTGCGGCACCATCTCGCCGCCGATCTTGCTGAAGCGGCTGAGCCGGTCGGTGATCGTCAGGAAACCGTCTTCATCCTGGGTGGCGATATCGCCGGTGACGTACCAGCCGCCCTCCAAGACCTCCGCGGTCTTTTCGGGTTTGCCGAGATACCCCCGCATGACGTTGGGCCCGCGCACGAGCAGCAGTCCGGGCGTGCCGGCCGGAACCGGCTCGCGCGTTTCCGGATTCACGATGCGCACGCTGACGCCCGGCAACGGATGCCCGATGCGCCCGCGCTTGGCCCCCACCTGGCGGAAACCGGGCGCGCGGAAATCACGCGTGTTCACGGCGACTACCGGCGAACATTCCGTGGCGCCATAGCCTTCGAGCGGCCGGATGCCGAAGCGTTCTTCGAAGGCCAGCGCAAGCCGCTCCGGTAATTTTTCAGCGCCGGCAACCACGAATTGCAGGCTGCCGAAATCCTCAGGCGAGCAACGCCGCATGTACGCCTGCAAAAATGTGGGCGTGGCCAGCAGAAAGGTGACGCGGTAATCGCGTACGAGTTCTGCGACGGCGGCCAGATCGAGCGGGCTCGGGTGGTAAACGGCGGAGACGCCCAGCACGGCCGGTAACCAGAGTGTGACCGTGAAGCCGAAGGAGTGGAAAAACGGCAGGACGCCGAGCAGGCAATCGCCGCGATCGAGCATGAACGTTTGCCCCACTTGCTCGATATTCGATGCGATGTTGTAGTGCGTCAGCATGACGCCCTTGGGCTCGCCCGTGCTGCCGCTTGAGAAGATCACGGTGGCGAGATCGTCGAGGGTCTTCTTCTGGCCGCCCGCGAGGATCGGTTCAATCCACCGGCTTGGCACAAACCAAAGCGCTAGCGCCGCCATGCGCTCGCTGAAGCGCGGCGAAGCGGCGGCGTCCTCGAGCAGAATCGTCTTTCCCGGCACCTGAAGCGGAATTCTTTCGAGTAGCAGCCGCGTGGTGATGACGGTTTCGAGCTGGCACTGCGCGGCGCACGAGGCGAGCGTTTCGTTCGAGGACGTGTAGTTCAAGTTAACCGGAATCTTCCCCGCGATCATGGCCGCGAAATTCACGAGCGCACCCGGGACCGATGGAGGCAGCAGGATGCCGACCATTTCCTGACCCGCCCAGAAGGTGCGGAGCCGCCGCGCGAGAAAAATCGCGCTGAGCAGCGCACCGGACCACTTCATTCGTTGGCGTCGCTTGTCCGCCATCGCGAAACGGAGAGGATAGCGATGCGCGGTGCGAATCAGCGAGCGATGAAGCGTGTGCAGGCGATTCTTGTGGTGGCGGTAGGCTTCGCTCTGCAAGTCCTGCACGGCCTGGCGCACCTCAAAGGGCCGCGCCGAGGGCGGCATCGGTTTCCCGAAACTCACCGTCACCGGATATGGGATCGAGCGCGGGACTTTCCAAAGAAATCGCCCGCGCTCGAAACTGAAGATGCTGCCCCACACGCCGTCGAGGTTCACCGGAACGATCGGCGCCTCCACGCCCTTCATGATCCGCTCGAATCCGCGCCGGAAGGGAAGCAGCCGGCCGATGCGCGTGATCTGGCCTTCGGCGAAGATGCAGACCACTTCTCCCGCACGGATTGCCTCGGTTGCCTCGCGCAACGAGTGGAGCATTTCGCGCGGACGCTGTTCGGAGGAGATCGGGATCGCGCGAATCATTTTCGCAAATGGCTTGACGAACGGGAGGTCGTAGATGCCCTTGTAGATTAGAAAGCGGATGGGCCGATCGGTCGAAGCGATCAGCAGGAGCCCGTCGACGAAAGACATGTGGTTTGCAACGAAAAGCGCGCCGCCGGTTTCGGGCACGTTGTCGCGGCCCTCGACGCGGATGCGGTAGACGGTGTGCGTGACCAGCCACAGGACGAATCGCACCAGAGAGTCGGGCAGCAGGTAGATCGAGTACGCCGTCGTGACCAGGGTCAGCACCGCGCCGTCCAGGAAGATGCCGCGCGCCGTCTGGTGCAAGACGCTCGAGAACAAGTAGTAGGCGCCCGCCGCGAGAAAGATCCCGACAAACGACAGCAGGTTGGCTGCGGCGATCACCCCGCCCTTGCGTTCCGGAGGCGGACGGTGCTGGATCAACGCTCCGAGCGGCACCGCAAACAATCCGCCGAAGAAGCCCAGCAGCGCGAGGTGCGTCCCCGCAGTCCAAAGCGTAGGGCGCGGGCTATAGAGCAGCGCGCCGAAAAGAGTCATTCCCACGGCGCCGAGCGGGATGAGGCCGTATTCGATTTTTCCGCCGGAGAGATATCCTGCGGCGGCACTGCCCAGTCCGATGCCAATTCCAACCGCCGCCTGCAAATAGCTCGTGTGCGTATCGTCGATGCGGAGCACGTCGTGCCCGTAGATCACGATGGCGAGCTGCAACAACCCGGCCAGAAAGAAGAGATAGGTGTTCCCAAGCACCGCCCATCCCAGCACGCGGTCGGCGCGGATGGCCTTCAGCTGCGCGCCCAGGTCACCTAGCGGATTCCAGCGGAAAGTCTTCCTGGGATCGGCGGGTGGGACGCGCGAAATCCCGAAACTCGTGGCCAGCCCGAAGAGCGTGAACGCGAGCAGGAGGACGCCGGCCACGGCCTCGCGCCCGTGGTAGCGGTCCGCTAGAGAGCCCGCCGCCATCATGGCGCTGACGCTGGCGAGAAACGTGCCCAGCTCGATGATGCCGTTGCCCCAGGAAAGGCGGCGCTCGGGAAGCAGTTCCGGAAGCAGGCCGTATTTTGAAGGGCCGAAGAGCGCTGCCTCCGCGCTGATGAGGAAGACCCCGGCGCATTGCATGGGCAGGTTGTGCAGCGCGAGGCCGAAGATGAAAAACGCCATCACCGCAATTTCGAGGAATTTCGTTCCTATCGTGACGCTGCGCTTGCTGTGCCGGTCCGCGAAATAGCCTCCGGTCATCGAGAAAAAGATGAAAGGGAGCGCGAAGAGCGCGCCGATGATCAGGACAAGAAAATCGCGCCGTTGCTGCGGGAACTCCATCCCGATGACGATGTAAATGACGAGGAACTTGAGCGCGTTGTCGTTGAAGGCGGTCTGGAACTGCGTGACGATGAGGCTCCAGAAGCCGCGCTCCCAGTTGGGAACGGGTTGCGGGTGCGGGGCCGGCGTGTTGGGTGCGGTTTCCATCGAGCATCAGTCGGTTTTGCCACTCCGAGCCGCTTCGCGGAGTCGAATTCGCCGATGAGTGTATCGCAAGCTGTCTATTTCTCGAGCGCCGCCAGCGTGCCGGGTTTCTGGAGTCCACCGGGCGGAAGGCACGCTGGGCTGGACGAACGCGTGGGATTGAAACAGGAGCCCGGGCTAGGCGATGACGCGAAGAGAAGACTTGTCAGAAGGGGCGCTTGGACTGGACGAACGTTCGTCCGCCGGCAGCGGGACTTCGCGCTTGGGATATTTCGTCGCCACGTAATCGTTCACGAGGGCTTGAAACGCTGCGGACAATTCGTCGTACGTGCCTTCGAGCGTGGTGAACTTTTGGCCGTCGATGTAAACGGGGCAGCGCGGCGCTTCGCCCGTGCCTGGCAGGCTGATGCCGATATTCGCGGCCTTCGATTCGCCCGGGCCGTTGACGATGCAGCCCATCACCGCCAGCTTCAAATCCTCGACGCCCTGATAGTGCCGCTTCCATTCCGGCATTTTGTCGCGGATGTAACCCTGGATGCTTTCAGCGAGCTCCTGAAACGTGGAGCTGGTGGTGCGTCCGCAGCCGGGGCAGGCGGTCACACTCGGCGCGAAGGTGCGCAGGCCGAGCGATTGCAGCAGTTCGCACGCGGCATAAACTTCCTCGCGGCGGTCGCCGCCGGGCCGCGGCGTGAGCGAAACGCGAATCGTGTCGCCGATGCCTTCGGCGAGCAGGATCCCCATAGACGCCGCCGACCATACAAGCCCCTTGGCGCCCATGCCGGCTTCCGTCAACCCAAGGTGCAGTGGCTGGTCGGTCTTGCTTGCGAGTTCGCGATAGATATCTACGAGGTCGCGAGGACGCGACACTTTGCACGAAATGATGATCTGGTCTTTGCGCAATCCCGACTCCAAGGCCA
>DATLWP010000314.1:0-4369 GCA_035576265.1 Candidatus Polarisedimenticolia bacterium | reverse complement strand
AGCAGAGAAGGCCAAGATTTCAAGTGTCGAAGTCTATTGGCACACAGTGCGTTATCGCACCGTGGCGCTCTACGTGATCGTCGTCACGGCGATTGTGCTTTCGTTGATCTATCTGGTCTTCCCGGAAGCTTCCAGCAGGGTGATGCGGCGAATTTCCA
Organism: Candidatus Polarisedimenticolia bacterium; assembly: GCA_035576265.1. Taxonomy (GTDB): domain Bacteria; phylum Acidobacteriota; class Terriglobia; order Acidiferrales; family UBA7541; genus Palsa-295. The sequence continues at coordinate 4,211 of DATLWP010000314.1, read as the reverse complement.
GCGCGATCACGCCACACGACAGCGGCGTCGCCACGATCACCGCGCGGCAGGCGCGATTTGTCAACCTCGATGGCAAGGTACAGGTGAAAAAGGTGGATTCGGTCCAGTGGGCGAATGCCGATTATCAGATGACTCTAGATAAAGGCGATCTCGTCCAGACCGGCGCCGAAGGCGTAGCGCGAATCGCTTTCGCCGACGGCACCACCTACACGGTGAAGGGCGATACGCTGGTGACGGTCGAGGAAAACATCGTTGGGCAGGACCGCGCCACCCAGGTTGGCGTGCACATCTCCTCAGGCCAGGTGGACCTCAGAACAGGCACCTGGCCCGTCCCGGGTTCGAAGGCGGAGGTTTCCTTCGAAAATGCGGTGGCTTCGCTGCGTTCCAACAGCAGCGCGGCCGTGCGCAGCGATCCACAAACGAAGGAGCATCAGATCACCGTCGATTCCGGAAGTGCGGTATTGCAGCGAGGCAACGAGCACGTGGACATTGGCCAGTATGAGCGGGCTACGTTCTTGGGCGCCGGCCCTGTGGTGAAGTCCCAGGTGCTCGCTCCTCCCGACTTAGTCGAGCCGCTCAACTTGCAGCCGATCATCGTGGCGGATCCGAAACATCATCCGATCCATTTTGCGTGGAAACCGTCGGCGACTGCCAAGTCGTACGACTTTCAGGCGAGCACCACGGCGATGTTCAACCACATCCTCATGGATAGGAAGACCACCGCGACCAGCGTGGACATTTCCGGGTTCGCCCCCGGCGACTATTTCTGGCGCGTGCGCGCCATCGACGAAAAGGACGAGATGAGCGACGCGAGCGACCCGTATAAGTTCACGCTGGTCGCTCAGGGCAAGGAACAAGAGATGCTGCTCGAAGTCGACGACACCGAACTGCAGGGCAATGTCGTCGAAGTGATTGGCCGCACCGAGCCCGGCGCGGCCCTGATCATCAATGGCGAGCAGGTAGCGGATATTCAAGGGGACGGGCGTTTCCGGTATTTTACCCAGCCGATGACGCGGGGGAGCCATACGATCGTCATCACGGGACAAAACCGGCGCGGCGGAACGGCCATCAAGCGCGTCGATATCGTCATTCCGTAAGACCGCCAAAGTCCGCCGCGGCAGTGCGATAATTGGGGCCTGAGGGGGAAGCATTCCGTGACCAAGAACGGCTACAACATGCGGTCGGTTTTCAGCTTGTTTTCATCCGACCTGGCCATCGATCTGGGAACAGCAAATACGCTCGTCTTTGCGCGAAGCAAGGGCATCGTCGTAAACGAGCCTTCCATCGTTGCCATCAACAAGGCCACGGGAGAAGTCGTGGCCGTCGGACGCGAAGCCAAGGAAATGCTCGGTCGGACGCCTGGAAATGTCGTGGCCATCAAGCCGATGAAGGACGGCGTAATCGCCGATTTCAAGGTGACCGAAAAAATGCTCACCTACTTCATTCAGAAGGCCCACAATCGGCGCGTCCTGGTTCACCCGCGCATCGTCATCGGAGTTCCCAGCGAGATTACACCCGTGGAAAAGCGCGCCGTGCAGGACTCCGCCTATCGCGCCCGGGCGAGCGAAGTTTATCTCGTCGAGCAAGCCATGGCTGCGGCCATCGGCTCGGGACTGCCGATCGAGGAGCCCTCCGGCAACATGGTGGTGGACATCGGCGGCGGAACGACGGACATCGCCGTGATCTCGATGAGCGGAATCGTCTATTCGCGTTCCGTACGCGTGGCCGGAAACGAAATGGACGAATCGGTGATGCACTATCTCAAGCGCAAGTACAACCTGCTGGTGGGCGAGCGAACCGCCGAACAGATCAAGATCGAAATCGGCTCGGCGTACCCGCTTGAAAAGCCACTGACGCTGGAGGTGAAGGGGCGCAACCTGATCGAGGGCGTGCCCCGTACCGTCACGATCGACGACAGCGAAATCCGCGAGGCGCTTTCCGAAAACGTCTCGACGATCGTGAACGCCATTCGCGTGGCGCTGGAACGCACGCCCCCGGAGCTTTCGGCTGACATTAGCGACCGCGGAATCGTTCTTACCGGCGGTGGCGCCCTGATCAAGAATCTCGACAAGCGCATCCGCGAAGAGACCGGCCTGCCGGTCTCCATCGCCGACGATCCGCTCGCATCGGTCGTGCTCGGCACAGGCAAGATGCTGAGCGATTTCTCGCTGCTGCGATCGGTCTCGATCGATTGAAATCGGTGTGGAATGGAGGGGCTGGAGTGAAGCGGTAGACCCGGAGCCGGGTTCTCGCGCCCCGCAACAGGCTGCCCGGCAGAGTTTGCTCTGACTTCGACCAGCTCGCCTCAGAGCTTTCGACCATGCTCGATACCTTTTCTCGCCATCGTTCGCTGGCCTGGTTGATCGGCGCTGTGCTTGCGCAAGTTCTGCTGCTCGCTTTCCAGATCAAGCGTGAGCACGATGTGCGTTTGATTCGCTATTGGGCCACCGAAATTGTCACTCCAGGCGAGCGCGCCGGCACGTGGGCGTTCTCCAAGGTGGGTGGCGTTTGGAACGGCTATATCGCGCTTCACGCGGCGCGCGCTGATAACGAAAAATTGCGCCAGGAACTCGGCGTACTGCGGTTGAGAAATCGCGAACTCGAAAGCCAGGCTGCCGAAGCGCAGCGCCTGAGCGTGCTGCTGGATTTCCGCGAGGAACACCGCGAAGCGCCCATGCTTGCAGCCCAGGTGATCGGCGCAAGCGCCGATCCTTCCTCTCACACGCTGTTTGTCAACCGCGGCGAACGGGACCGCGTGCGGCGCAATCTGCCGGTGATCACGCCGGATGGCATCGTCGGAAAAATCGTCGAGGTCTTTCCCGACGCCGCCCAAGTGCTGCTCATCAACGACAAAGACAGCGGCGTCGGCGCTCTTCTTGCGGACTCGCGCGCTCACGGCGTGATCAAGGGAAGCGGAGATCCCCTTCCGCGAATGGAATATGTCCTGAACGAGGAGAAGGTTTACACCGGCGAGATGATCCTCACCTCGGGCGAAGATCGCATCTTTCCCAAAGGATTGCTGGTCGGCACCGTCGCGGATGTTTCTTCCGGCTATCCCTTTCATACGATCCGCGTGGATCCGGGGGCGCGCCTCGATCGCCTTGAAGACGTTCTCATTCTGCTCGCGCGGAAAGAGTTGACGCGGAAAGAACGCGAGGAATCGACCGATGCGGACGCTGCCGCCCAGGGTCAGCCGGCCAAACCCCGAGGCGTCGTGCAAGCCTACCCTCCATCGGAAAAAGGCCCTGCGCCAGCGCCCGAAACACCGGCCCGACCTCATCCGGTTCCGGCGTCCGCTACCGCGCCCGCGCGGCCGGTGACTGGGGCCAAGCCAGCTATGGAGGAAGCGCCGCCTCCGGCTCAGCCTACGACGCCACCCGCCCCGCAACCATGAGCCGGAGCAACCGAACATGTCCTACATGCTGAATCCCGGAGCACAGTCTGAATCGAATATCGAGGTGCACAGGTACTACGGCGGCACGATAGTGGTCGTCTCGTTCCTGGCGCTGGTTCTGCAAGCCTTCCTTCATAAATATGGCCGTTGGTCGGAATTGGTCGATCTTCCCCTGCTGGTGACGATTTATTTCGGCGTCAGCCGGCGCAACCCCGTGACTGGCCTTCTCCTCGGCGCCGTCATCGGACTGACGCAGGACGCGCTCAGTCACGATAACCCCATCGGTCTGTATGGAATCGCCAAGACATTTGTGGGCTACCTGGCGTCTTCTGTGGGTGCGCGAATCGACACCGACCATCCCGCCAGCCGATTCATCCTCGTGTTCCTCTTTTTTCACTTTCATCAAGCGGTGCTCGCGACCATCAAACGCGTCTTGCTCGATCTCCCCGCTCCACAGGCTCCGTTCGTTACCCTGCACCTCCTGTTCAACTCTCTGGTGAGCGCCGCATGCGCCGTCGTACTCTTCGCGCTGCTCGACCGCCTCCGCCGATCGTCCTGATTCTCGTCGACCGAGCCGCCCGATCTTGTCTTCAGGGAGCCCCAAACCGCCATCGGGTTGACGCTCCCTGGCCGCGAGTTGACGGAATGGGCATGGGTGACTTGCGGGCTGCGCTCGCCGAGTGATAGCTTTAGCACGCTGGGTCTCGTTCGGGCCCATACGTCCCAGCGCGTCAGGCCCGGGCACACCCCCCGCGCAGGAGTTCCATTGCCATCGTGGAAGCTTAACGACCAGAGAATCCCCCAAGGTAGATTGGCC
>DATLWP010000313.1:0-10524 GCA_035576265.1 Candidatus Polarisedimenticolia bacterium | reverse complement strand
GATGGATCCTTTGTCGAAGAGCCGGTTGCGATCACGCAACCAACGGGAAAACTTGGCGCGGGGAAATATCGTATCGTGATGAACCAATGCCTGACCGGATATTACGACCCGCTGGGAGGTGACATCGTTCTCGGCGATCCTGCGAACGTGGGATTCATCGTGCAATTGCCGGGCGGGCTGGTGCCGATCGACTACAACCCGCTGAAAGCGAACGCCACGCAATACGCCGAGGCGCTGGGCGGCAACAAGGTGACTCTTCCGGTGGGCGGAGAGGTCACGATTCCCGGATTCTGCGCACTCTACGGAAAGCTTGCAGATAAAGCGGAGCCTGCTACAAATCTTGCGAGCTGGGCGAAAATTGCGCTGGACAACTGCTCGGACCTGATCGGGCACTGGAAAGGAATCGCCGCCGACCCGCCGGATCCGAATTACCAAACGTTCGCTGAACTGGGAGCGATCAAGTACGGATCGAGCCCGACGGCCACGCCGCTCGAACGGGCCGCCCGCACTCTCGCGAACGCCCTGGCCGATCAATCCGCAGCGACCCAAGCGCTACTATCGTCGACCGAAAAATTCCAGGGGGCGCAGCAGGCCAACGACGACGAGTGGGCGATGCTGCAGCTGATGCAGATGAACAAATTCATCAATCTGCTCCTCAGCTCCGGCGGATCGATGCTGCGGACGTACGCAGCGCTCGAAGCCTTCGATTTCGCGCTGCAGCGAGACCCGCTGGGCACGACGCAAGAGGCCCAGGACTTGCACGCTTTCATCCCGGAAATGCGGGCCACAATCGGCGCGATGCTCTATCCGCTGGGACCGAATTTTCGGCAATACGTCGATGGCTACGGTCAGAGGCAGATTGCTCCAGTCGGTTTGCAGTCGTATATCGCCGTGTATCTGGGACAGGATCCGTTTCTTCCCACACTGGATAATCTTCCCGGCATTCCGCAAGAGCGCGCAATGGCCGGTCTGCCGCCCATCGTGCTAACGAACCCCACGGCCAATGCCGGGGGGAATTACTCGGCGCCGCCCGGGCGCACGATAAATTTCGACGCCAGCAAGTCGTCTACGCCGGACGGGGGTTCCCTCACCTTTGCCTGGGATCTGGACGGAGACGGCAATTTCAACGACGGCGCCGGGGCCCAGGTGCAATTTTCCTACAGCCAGCCGGGAACAAGGCTGGTCGGGGTGAAAGCGACGAATTCGCTGGGTCGCAGCAACGTTGCGTACTCGCTCGTCGATATCGGCGACGTGAACGCGGAAGACGTCATTACCATGCCATTGAGCCGTGAAATCTACGACGTTCATGCCAACGGCTCGGTGTCCACGCTCAAGCCGGGGCTGGGCTACAACTTGGGCGGCCTGCAGAACTTGCACGTGGATGTGAACCGCGACATCTGGGTGCTCAGCAGCAACATGCTCGAGCATTACGACATGAATGGGAATCTTCTGGCCACGATTACTCCGAGCCAAGTCGGATCGCTCGCCGGGATCCCGTTGCTGTCGTTCGTTGACTTTGCATTGGACGGCCGCGGAGACATCATTCTGCTGGCTAATGAAGACCTGGGACCGGGTCACTTGGTGTTTAGTATCTACGATTTTTACAGCCCGGATCTTCGTGGCCGCACCAAGGTGATCCGGCTCGCCAAAGATTCAAGCCGCGCTTCCTTTCTCGCGGACGTGAATCAGGCCTACACGTCGCTGCAGACCATCAATGGAGTGTTATATCAGTATGCGAACGCCAGCGACGGGTGCGTTCAATCGCCGCAAGGCATTTCCATCGATCCCGACGGCTACATTGTTGTGAGCAATATGAACGCTGCGGATCCGAGACGCTGCGCCAATGGAGCGTGGAAAATCGATCCCGACACCGGCACGATGACGGAAGTGATCCCGGCAGGAGGCGACGCGTTCGGCGGCGGCAGCGTCACCGAAGACCCGTACGGCACGTTTTACGGCACGAATTTGGTCTTCGGCGGGCAGACTCTTTTCATGGGAGGCTTCGAAGCCGGACCGGCAAGGTTGGGGGTGGACGCGCAAGGAGATTACGTTGTTGCCACGCAAGATAACGCGGGTATGAACGTCCGTGTGCAGAGAATCCCAATTCCGCCGCAAATCACGAACGCGGCGGGCTCTCTGAAATTGGAGATCTTCCCGGTTTCCCTGTCAACTCCCGGAACGCCGTTTCTGGTGCTAGGCGGCCTCACCATAGATCCGAACGGTGACTATATAGCAGTGGGATGGGACTTCAGGGGTTTTCTCTCGCCGGGGGTCTACCGCGTCACACCGAACGGAGAGATTTTCAGCGTCGCCCACCTAAGCGGTCCTCAAGGTGTCCTAAAAGTTGTGGATGTGGTGCCGGAAATTCGAACTGTGACGCCCAAAGACATGCCTGCGGCGCCCGCCATTGCGCTATCGAACCTGAACGTCACGCAGGATTCCTGCCCGGGCGCCGCGCAGTTGAACGTCACGATTCGCAATACCGGCAGCGGGGATACCGCGATTCCCGTGCGCGTGTTGTTCTACGACGGCGATCCTTCGCTCGGCATGGTTGTGGGTACGGCAGTCACTCCGGGTCCGCTGGCAGCAGGCGCCTCTGTGACGCTCTCGGCGCCATGGGCGAGCCCCGGGCCGGGAAGCCATGAAGTCTTCGCCCTGGCCCTCGGCGCAAGCCCTGCGCGTGCATCGTTCATGGTGTGCGTGCCCGCACCGAACGCCGTCACTCCGATCCTGCTGACTCCACCATCCGGCAACAGCAACATCGGCACTTCCTATGCGGTCTCGGCACGACTGCTCGACATATTCGGCGGCGGGATAAGCGGAGCGCCGCTGATGTTTTCCGTTTCGGGCAGCAACACAGCCGCGGGCACCGTCTCGACGGATGCGAACGGCAACGCACAATTCAGTTACGCGGGCACGAATACCGGAACGGACAGCATTGTCGCGACCGTGGCGAATATCACCAGCAATACCGTTGCAGCCACATGGCAGGGGGTAGGCAACCAGCCGCCGATTGCGAATGCCGGGCCGGACCAAGTGGTGGAGGCGACGTCTCCGGCGGGCGCAACTGTGACGCTGAGCGGCGCGGGATCGAGCGATCCTGAAAACGATCCGCTCAGCTTCACTTGGACGGGACCGTTTGGAACTCTGTCAGGCGTCTCCATCTCGCCGACTTTGCCGATTGGAATGACGAGCGTGTCGCTGGCCGTGAGCGACGGGCACGGAAACACCGCCAACGACAGCGTCAACGTAACAGTCCGCGATACCACTTCGCCTCTGGTGACTCCACCCGCTGCGATCACCGTGCCCGCGACGGAGGCAGGCGGGGCGCGGGGCAACGACTGGATCGCGCTGGCTGCTTTCCTGGCAGGCGGTTCGGCTACGGATGCGGCCGATCCTGCGCCGGCACGTCTCGCGCCTCAAGCCGGCGGCGTGAACGTGGACAACAACACGCTGTTTGCGACCGGCACGATTACTCCAGTGGCATTCCGATTCCGCGATGCCAGCGGAAACGTGGGGACAGCCACGGCGGACGTTACAGTCGTACTCGGAACACCGCGCATTTCGGGCCTCGCGAGGGCCAAGGGCCGGGATGCTTCGGGAGCGCTCTACGTGGATGTGCAATTCACCAATCGGGGCACGGGCAACGCCCGCAATCTTAAGATCGGGTCAATTCTCTTCAGGACCCTTTCGGGTACCGGGACGGTGAGCTACAATGCCGCGCTATCTCCGGCGGTGCCGATTACGATCGGGAGTCTCGATGCGGGCTTTTCAGTGACGGAACGGTTTTACTTGGACGTGCCGTCGACAGTGACGAGATTTTCCATCACCGAGTCAGGCCCGGTTCAGGACGTGATTGGCACGAACTACAATTTCTCGACGGGACAGGCCGTGTATCCATAGAGAAGCACTGAGGGAAATACGATTGGGAGGACTATGATGTTGAGAAGATACGTTTGGCCCTTACTCAGTGCCGGCCTTTTGCTGCTCGCGATGGGCAGCGCGACGCGGGCCGACTCATTCACGTTCAGCGCCGATCCCGCCGACGTGTCGGGTACGCCAGGATCGACGGTTGGCTGGGGCTATACCTTCACGACCGACAGCGCCAACGCCGATTATCTCGTTCTGGTCGGAATCGACAGCACGCTCTTTCTAAGCACGAACGGTACGCCCGACGCTTCTATCTTCGACTACCCCATACTGGCGCCGGGACAAACGCTTTCGGTGGCCTACGATCCGATCGGGTGGCTGGGTCTTTTCCAATTCACATGGGACCCAAATGTGCCGGTAGGAACAACGGAAACGGGAACCTTCGACGTGACCGCCCAGTTTTGCTCGGACCCGTTTGATCCTTCGACTTGCGGGAATTTCATCACGCTCAGCGCTCCCTTTTCCGCGACGGTAGTCTCACCGGGGGGAGTCGCCGTTCCGGAACCGCCGACGGCGGCGTTGCTCGGCAGCGGTCTGCTCATGATGCTGGGAATGGCCTTGTTTCGGCGCCCACGCGCAATCCCGCAATAAACCAGAGCGCCATCCCGGGCTCGCCGCACAGAACCGGGGGCGAGTTTTCAGAAAGCCACTCCGGTCCTTCCGGCCCCGTGTTGAGCCGCGGGCGCCGGCGCGGGGCGAACAGCAGATCCCTCACCGACGTCCCCGACGGGTCGGGGCCGGGTTCGGGATGACAGCGGGAGGAAGGGGCGGGTGGATTATTTTGTGGATTTTGTCGCTTGGGGGATCCAGGGGGCAATTTCGCGGACGAGATCCTCACCCCAGCGCGCACCCTGCGCGAGGCGCTGGCGCAAGCGCACGAAATCCACTTCACGCTCTTCCTTGGTGCCGTAGTGGAACGCACGGAAGCCTGCGTTGGCTTCCGTCATCATGTTGAGGGAGAGCCAAGCGCGATTGCTTTCGCGGTTCTTGTCCCAGTGGACGAGCTTGTGCTTGCGAAGACTTTCGATGGTCTTGATGAGGCAGTCGGGCATGGTGTAGAGAAATTTCGTGCACATCTGCTCGACGGCGTCATCGAGCATGGAAAGGTCAATACCGCCCTTGGCCATCATTGCCTTGCCTTCCTCGCGAGCCTGCCCCGTCTTGTAATCGCCGAGCACGAGGCGGCCGTACTCGTCCAGAAGCCGATCGGTGACGACGAGAGGATTGGCAACCCAGCGGCCGTCCACTTTCAGCACCGGGACAATCTGCGTGAGCCCGCCAAGCCAGTAGAAGCGGTGAGCGCTCCAGGTCTCGCAAAGCGATCCGCTGTACATAGCGCGCTCGATGCCGACGTAGACGGGAAGAAAATCGGTGCTGCCACCGTCGGGAGCCGAACCGTGTTTCGGCCCGGCCTGGCTGAAAATGGCGAGATCGCTGGCAACCGAGAAATCGCAGGCCATGCCGATTTCCTGGCCGCCGCCCACACGCGCGCCGTTGACGCGGCAGATCACGGGCTTGTCGCAGTGCAGAATGGCGGTGACCATGTCGTTGAAGACGCGCATGTACTGGCGGTATTCGTTGGGCGCGCCCGCGTAGTATTCGGCGTATTCGCGCGTGTTGCCTCCGGTGCAGAAGGCGCGGTTCCCGGCGCCGGTGAACACCACGGCGACGGCGGCGCGATCGTTCGAGGCCTCGCGCATGGCCAGAATGATCTCCTTGGCCATGCTGGTGGTGTAGCTATTCATCTCTTTGGGATTGTTGAGCGTGACCCAGACATTGTGGAGGCCGTCGACCGGCTTCCCCGCGCGGTCGCGCACGGGCTTGCGTTCGAAGAGGATTTCCTTCGGAGAAAAGGGCTCAACGAGATTGTGATTTTTCACGGTGCTGCCTCCAGTGACTACTTCTAGTGGCTTTGCTTTGGCTGCAGGATCGCTCGCCGGCGGATGGAATGTTTGGCAACCGCTTCGACAACGGCCGGAGTTTCCTCGAGCGCGTGCAGCTCGATATATGGAGCAAGTGCAATCTTGCCTGCCAGGACCATCTGCAGCGCGCCAGGATATTGGTCCGGCGGGCAGCCCCAGTTGCCGCGCGCCGTCGCGTCGAACGCCATCAGGTTCGACAGGCGAAGCTCGACCGGCTTCGGCGTGAAACCGACGACAGCCAAGTACGCGCCGAAGTCCAGGAGACCGAAAGCGGTGGCCTGGCCGCCCGGCGTGCCGCTCATCTCGAAAATCTTCAGGCCGATGCCCGTGCGTCCGGATTCCTTGGCGAAGGCGCGCACGGCCGACCGCAGACCCTTCAGGTCGGTCGAGCCGGAATCTAGAACAAGCCCCGCGCCATGTTTCGCGGCCAGATCGAGGCGCTCGCGATCAATGTCGATGGCGACGACGGCCGCACCGAGGGCGGCGGCAATCTGCACTCCAAATCCGCCCACGCCTCCGGCACCCACGATGACGGCCACATCATTCGGTCCGAGCTCGGCCCTGCGCATGGCTTCGTATGGCGTGGTCACCGCGTCGGCGACCACGGAAAGCATCTCGAGCGTGACGCCGGATGGGAGCGGTTCGGGTACAGCACAAAGTCCGCGAGAAGGCACCAGCACATGCGTGGCAAAGCCGCCATCGCCGTCGTTGCCCGGCATGAATTGCTGGCGGCAGATCGTCGCTCGTCCCGCGCGGCAGGCGGGGCACGATCCGCAAGGAATCACCGCGGGAACAACGACCGACCGTTTGAGCCAAACGCCAGCATTCGCGCCTGCAGCAACGACCCGGCCGGAGATTTCGTGGCCGAGGATGAGGGGAAGCGGATGACGCGTCGGCACGCCGTCGTAGGCGAATCCGATGTCCGTGTGACAAACGCCGCAGCCCGCGACTTGCACTACAACCTCGCCTGGACCGGGGTCGAGCGTGGAGAGTTCGCAAGGCTGCAAGGGAGTCTTAGGGGCCTGCAGTTGGAACCCGTACGCTCCGCGCACACTCGTCACTGTGGACCTCCTACCGGTTCGAGTTTGCCGAAGTCGCAAAGGTAAGCAACATGATGAGAGGAATCTGTGACAGAAGTCACATCCGACCACGGCCTGGCGAGATGCGAAGCGGCTGAAAAGGCTCTTTCGATGTCGGGGCCTCCCAAGTGCACTCGGTTCCTTGCGTTGCGCGCGCGCAGAGACGAAAAAATCAGCTCTTAAAACGTTCTCGTGCCTTGTAAAGCGGATCGATCGATTGCTTGGAGATTCGCTTACGGTTTGGCTCGACTGCCGTAAGCGCTTCGGCAGGCCGCAGACTCTGCAGGCTCCGCTGCGCGAGGGCCTGATAGGCCGCAGTGGCTTCTTTCTTCCAGGTGATTTCATCGTCGGTCAGTTCGCGCACAACTCGGCCGGGAACGCCCACGACGAGGCTGCGAGCCGGAATCACGGCTCCTGCTTTCACAAAAGCCATTGCGGCGACGATGCAGGACTCGCCGATGATGGCTCCGTCCGCGACGACGGCGTTCATTCCGACCATGGTATTCCTGCCAATGCGGCAGCCGTGGAGGACCGCGCCATGGCCGATGTGGCCGTCGGTTTCGACGACCGTCTCGGCGCCGGGGAAGCTGTGCATCACACAGGTGTCCTGCAGATTGCTACCCTCTTCGAGTATCAGCCGCCCGAAATCGCCCCGGAGACAGGCGCAAGGACCCACAAAACATCGCGGTCCCACAATGACGTCGCCGATGAGGACGGCCGTGGGGTGGACGAAAGCCGTGGGATCGATCACCGGAACAATTCCGTCGATCGAATAAACCTGTGGCATCATGCACGCCTTTCGCCCGTCGTTTGCGGGGAGGGATCCGCGGGAAGTGCTCCGATCACATCATCTGCTCTCATATCGCATTGAAAGACCGATAACTTTCAAGCGCGTATCTTAGTTTCGCGCCGGGCTGGATTCAATAGACATTCCCGCTCAGGGGCGATTCGACCGCGCGTCTTGCGAAGACGATCCATTCGCTCGGCCGCCTGCCTCCATCTTCACGACGGCGAGATCCGGCGCATCTCGCCGACGTCGCGAAGGAAGATCATTCGAAGGCAAGGGAGGCGACGTTGCCACGTAGACTTGCAGCAAGAAGAACAAGGCATTCGAAGGAATGTGGAGATTGAAGTCCACGAGGCTATGCACCAGAAGTCCGCTCACCGCAGCGATCGCCCCGGCATGGAGTGCGCGCGAGAACCGGCCCTGTTCGGCCGCGAACTTTTTTGACGCCTCTCGATAGAACAGCCACAGAAAGGCGAGACCGCAGAGGCCTCCGAGAAGGCCCGTTTCCGCCAGCGCCTCGATGTAATCGTTGTGAACATGGTCGACCAGCTTCCCGTCATAGGCCGTTTCATAGCGCGGGTAGACGTCAACGAGGGTTCCGAGGCCGCAACCTTTGACGGGATGATCAAAGAAGATGTGGGCTGCCCCGCGAAACATGGAGACGCGCCGGTCCGTTGAAACTTCATGAGAACTGAGCTTTGAAAATCGCTCGATGGCCGTCCCGGCTCCCACCCAACTGACGAGCGCCAGAGCGGCGAGCGCCAGGATGGCGATGGCCATTCCGAGGGAGCCCTTCGCGAGCGGTGTCCTCCGACTGCGCGCCAGAACGGCGAGAACCCCCACCTCTAGGACGAAACTTACGATCCCGCCCCGGGAGCCGGAGAGAACGATGGCGCTGATGGGAACAATCGTGAGCAACGTCGTGAGGAGAAAGAGGTCCCGGCGCACGCTGCGAAAGATCATCAGGGCGAGGCCGACCGGCAGCGTCAATTCAAGGAATCCGGCAAAGTGGTTTCGGTTCACGAACGGGCCGAATGGCTCACCCTGGATTTTCAATTGGTGGATCCAATACAGCTCGTTCTCGGAAGTGAAGTATTGAATGATGCCGAGCAGGGACACCGCGAAGCACAACGCAACCAGGAACCACGCCAGTTGAGAAAACTCCTTTCTGGTGCGGAAGAACTGCGCCGCGAGAAAGAAGATCAGCAAATATGCAGCCAGCTTCAACAGTTCCGTGCGCGTGAGAAACGGGTAGGCTGTACCGCGGAACGCGAGTTGCAGCAGGCCGATTCCGAGCAAACCAAGCAGCGGCCAATTGAGCGGGCTCCATCGAATCTTCGCGTCCGGATTCCGATCGGCAAGAAACGCCCAGGCGACGAAGAGCAGCGCGGCTCCGATCTCGAGAAGCGATTGGGACCAAACTTCGACGGCGCCGAATGAAAGCACGCTGAAGGCCAGCAGGAGGCACAGCCCGATGCGGAGCCATTTCATGGCGAGGTCCGCTCCGCCTCCGGGCTGGAAGGAACGAGCGAAACGTCGCCGATCCAGACACTTCCGCTCAACTTGTTGTCGAACAACCGGCTGGGCCTCCGAAGGAGACGGACGACCAAGAAGTGGGTATCTGGACTGGTCGTAATATCCGCATTCACGGCCGTCCACTCGTGCGACCCCGTGAAGTTTTCAGTGAGCACGTTCGGCACGCGGGGATGGTTCGGATCCGCGATTGAGAAGCGCAGGCCACTTTCGGTTGTAATTTCACGGGTACGCATGTAGGCGTGGAAGTGGTAGCTGCGGCCCGGTTCGACCGGAACGTATTGCAGGGGCGCAGCGAGATCGAAATTGTTTCCTCCGTTGAAGTCCAAGCGCACAGCGCGCGAGCCACTGGGCGCGCGCCCATGGGCGTCCAAGTCGATCGATATGCCAGGACACGGAACCCAGCGCCATGCCAAGCCGCCGTTCCCAAAATCGCTCCCAAAGTCTCCGTTCCAGATTAGCGAATGGTCGCTGGGCTCCCGGTAAGGCAAGCCGGCGGCGACGACGGCCTCACGCCACATGCGACGAGCATCGTTTCCGCGGTCTTGATGGATCAATTCCTCGAAAAACGGGAACGTGCGCGACAGGGCGATGGGTTGTCCGAGGCTCAAAAGTCGCTTCCATACCGTCAAGCCAGGTTCCGCGCGGTGAATGGATGCGAAGAAATCGAGCGCCTCCAAATACGCGTATGCGTCGGGCGGGAGCATCTGGCTGAGAAGCTGGTCGACATCCTCGCTCGAACGCCAGGTGCGCGAAATGGCGAGCGGCAAGAGCGTCCGATCCGCTCGAACGGCGCGCCGAAGCTCCTGGTAGGCTGCCGTGTATTCTTGCCGGCGCAGAAGAAAGTTGCCGTAGTAGAAAGCGACCTCCGCGGAGAGCGGATACGCGGCTTTCGCCCGGAGGAAGGAGTCCCGCGCGCGAGCGGAATCTCCTGCGGCTTCATACGCGCTCGCCAGGTCCATCCAGTAATGCGCGGAGCGGGGATCGGTCCGAACGGCCTTCTGGTAGTCCGCGATGGCGCCGGGCAAATCGGGGTTCGCAAGGTCCCACTGGCGCAGGCGTCCAAGACTATCCCAGGCGGCGGCATTTCCCGGCACGAGGGCCGCGCCGCGTTCCATGAGCCCAAGCTTTCCGAAGGAGAGACGGTTGTCGGCCAGCCAAATTTCACCGGCTTGAAAGATCAAGACGGCGGCAATCGCGAGCGACACGACGGGCAGAAGCCTCCACCGTCGAACTTCTCCGAGAAGCGTGACCATCGCGTTGTAATCTGCTA
>DATLWP010000312.1:0-3159 GCA_035576265.1 Candidatus Polarisedimenticolia bacterium | reverse complement strand
AATCGAGCGGTTGATTACCCCTAGCCACCAAATTCCCGCTGCTGGCGGCCACTTTTGAACGCACCACAGCAGCAACCTATCGATCGATATTTCGATTCCAAGGTATGCCCGGATCGTCGCAGCGCGCCTGATATAATGGGCCGACTTGTGCCCGCGCCGAGCAGATTCGGATTTTTGCTCGCGGACCGGGGAGCGGCCCAGCGCACCGGAAAAGAGGGCGCGCGTTTGATGGATGCAAATGGACCTGCCCGAAATCAATCCGGTGTTGGACATTCCTGCGGAGACGCTGGCCGTCCTCGGGGAGATCAGCCACGAGATCAACTCGTCGCTGAACCTCGACGAGGTGCTGGCGAGCGCGGCAGCGCAGGTCAAGCGGTTGATCGATTACGAAATCTTCGCCGTACTGCTGCGCGCGGAAAACGCCAACGAGCTGTACGTTCGCTTCGCCATCGGCCATCGCTCGGAGGTCGTCGAGCACTGGCGCATTCCCATGGGTGACGGCATCATCGGCGCCGCTGCCACTACGGGCCAGGCCATCCGCGTTGGTGATGTCTTGAAGGATCCGCGTTACCTGCCCGCGGTCGAGGAAGTGCGTTCGGAGCTGGCCGTGCCGCTGATTGTGCGCGGCCGCGTGATCGGCGTGATGGACATCGAAAGCCGGCAGCCGGATTACTTCACGCCGGCCCAGCAGACCATTCTCACGCTGGTCGCCAGCCGGATCGCCACGGCGGTCGAGAATGCCCGGCTCTACGAGAACGCGCAAAAGCAGGCAGAGACGCTGCTGCTCCTCAACGAGATCGGCCGGGAAGCGGGCGCAACTCTCCACCTCGAGGAGGTGCTGCGCCGCGCCGCGCAGCTCGCCAAGCGGCTGATCGACTATCAGATTTTCAGCATATTTCTTTACGATCAAACCGGGAGCATTTTCCGCCGCCGTGTGGCGGTGAAATTCGGCCAGACGGTTGAGGAGAAGACGGCCGTTCCCGACCATGAAGGAATCGTCGGCGCGGCCGCGAAGCTGCGCCGGCCCGTCGTGGTACCCGACGTCGCGCTCGATCCTCGCTATCGCATGTTCAATCCCGAGACGCGCTCCGAGCTGGCCGTGCCGATGATTCACAAGACACGCGTCGTGGGCGTGATGGATCTCGAAAGCCCGCAACTGAACTACTTCACGCCTGACCACGTCCAGGTGCTGTCGATTCTCGCGGCGCATTTGGCGGTTTCGATCGA
Source organism: Candidatus Polarisedimenticolia bacterium (assembly GCA_035576265.1). Taxonomy (GTDB): domain Bacteria; phylum Acidobacteriota; class Terriglobia; order Acidiferrales; family UBA7541; genus Palsa-295. The sequence continues at coordinate 1,932 of DATLWP010000312.1, read as the reverse complement.
GAACGCTCGCCTCTACGAGCACCTGGCACGGGAAGAGAACCGCATGGAGCGCGACCTCAGCGCGGCACGCCGCATTCAGGGCGCACTACTGCCCCGGCCGCCGGGCCCCGAATACGGCCTGGAAATCGCTGCGCGGGTTGTGTCGTCACGCGAGTTGAGCGGCGACCTCTACGACTTTTTGCGCTACGGCCCGCAGGATCTGGGCATCGTTCTGGGCGACGTCAGCGGGAAGGGAAGCGCGGCCGCGCTCTACGGCGCGGTGGCGGTGGGCACGCTGCGCAGTCTCGGCTCGCTGAAACCTCGGCCGGCAAACATGCTCCGCGCAGTCAATGGTTTTCTGGGCGAGCGCCTAATCGAGGGCCGCTTCATGACGATGTGCTTTGCGACGTGGAACCGGCGAAACCGCCGGCTGCGCGTGGCGAATGCCGGACAGGAACAGCCGCTGCTCTACCACGAGGGGCGCTGCGAAAAGATTCCCATAGCCGGTTTTCCGCTGGGAATTTTCGAGGACGCGACCTACGACGAGAGAAGCTACCTGCTCGAGCCGGGCGACGTGGTGGTTTTCTATTCGGACGGTATCGGCGATGCGCAGGGCGCGGGAGGCGAATTCTTCGGTCATCACCGCGTCGCGCAGATTGTGAGCGAAAATGCCGGCTTAACCGCGGATGGCATCGCCGACCGGATCCTGGATGGCGCGGACAGTTTCTCCGGCAGCCGGCATCCCGTGGACGACCGCACGCTCGTCGTTCTGAAAGTGCAGTGATCGTCTGACTGGGATTTCTTTTCAGAGTTGCCCGATGGTCGAGTGGCCGGCGGCTCTCGTCTAACGTTCGCCCCAACGCAGTTTGCTGCGCAAGATTTCGAAGTAGGTCTTGCTCGGCGGCCGGACGAGCTCCACTCGGTTCGCCGACTTGGTGATCCTCACGCGGTCGTTGGTCTTCAAATGCGATCCGATTTGCCCGTCGAGCGTCACGTAAACAGGTTCCTCGGCGGCCGAAAAATCCAGATCGATCTTGGCCGTATCGGGAATCACGAGCGGCCGATTTGTCAGCATATGCGGGCAGATTGGCGTGATCACGAACGCATGGATCGCCGGGTCGATGATCGGGCCTCCGGCCGCCAGCGAATAGGCGGTCGAGCCGGTGGGCGTGGAGACGATCAATCCGTCGGCCCGGTAGCGGCCCACGTGGCTGCCGTCGATATACACGTCGAAATCCAGCATGCGCGCGAGCGCTCCTTTGTTCGCGACCGCATCGTTCAGCGCGCATTGCCGCATGATGGAATGCCCGTTGTGGAAAATCTCGGCATCGAGCATCATGCGCTCGCTCGTACGATACTCCCCGGCGAGCACTTGTTCGAGCAGGGGATAGAGCTCGTCGAGCGTCACACTAGTGAGAAAGCCCAGCCCGCCCAGGTTTACGGCGAGGATCGGTACCTTATGGCCTCCTAGGGCCCTTGCCGCCGAAAGCAGAGTGCCGTCGCCGCCTAGCACGATCAGGAGGTCGATTTTTTCCCCTAAGGCCTCTCGGGCAAATGCCGGCTGCGCCGGGTCGATGCACTCCTGCGTCTCTTTGTCGATAAAAACTTGAATCTTCCGGGCGCGCAGCCACTCGATCAGCGGCGGGACAACCGCAGAGACCATGTCGCGGATGGGTTTGCAGATGATGCCGGCGGCGCGAATCATTCGTTTCGACGCAGATTTTACTCTACAACCCGTATCGCCAATACACCTTTCTCGGTGACGTTGCGCGCGATGTCTCCTAAATGCGACGCCGGGCGTGGAGAAAAAACTCCTGGTTTCCTTCGGCGCCGGCGAGTCGGCTCGGAAGCACTCCAATGATCTCCAGTCCCGCCTCGGCTGCGGCCTCGGAGACGCGCTCGATGGCCTTTTGATGCAGCGCCGGCTCGCGGACGATTCCGCCCTTGCCGACT
>DATLWP010000311.1:0-8566 GCA_035576265.1 Candidatus Polarisedimenticolia bacterium | reverse complement strand
GGCGCCGCGCTCTCGCGGATGCGGACGTGGTGCTCGCTCCCAGCCGCTACACCATCGAGAGACTCGCCGTTGCTCAGCGCATCCCGAGAGAGAAAATCCGCCTTCTCCCATGGCCGCTCAGCGCGGACTTCCTTCGCATGGCCGCAAAGCCAGACGCGCTTCCCTTGGCGCCGGATGTTCCGAGGGGCTGTATTCTTCTCACCGTCGGCCGCTGGGCTTCCTGTGAGCGGTACAAGGGCGTTGACGAATTGATTCGCGCAGTCGCGAGGCTTCGCGCTGATTTTCCGGATTTGCGCCTGGTGGTAGCGGGCGGGGGCGACGATCTGCCACGCCTCCGGGCACTTGCCGCGGTTCTCGGTGTGGCCGATCGAGTGCATTTTCTCGGCAGGATTTCCTGTGAGGAGATCGCCGCCTGCTATGCACACGCGGATGTGTTTGCCTTGCCAAGTACAGGCGAAGGATTTGGGCTGGTTTTTCTCGAAGCAATGGCCTTCGCGAAACCGCTGGTCGGCGCCGCGTGGGGAGGAACAACGGATGTCATCGAGGACGGCGTGAACGGCCTGCTCGTCCCACCCGGCGACACCGAGGGGCTCGCACAAGTGCTGGACCGGCTGCTTCGCGAACACTCACTCCGCGCGGAGATGGGCCAGCGCGGCGCGGAGATCGTTCGACGCAAATACCGCTTCGACGTATTTCAGGCCGGACTCGAACGCATTCTTGGGGAGTGCGACCTTCGGGAACAGACTCCGGCATGAGGAAGGCGCTTCTAACGTGCGGATTCTGAAGACTGTTCAAGCCTACTACCCGTTTCAAGATAAGGGCGGGCCCGTCGTAAAGGTGCGCGCGCTGGCCCGCGGGCTTGCAGAGCGGGGGCACGAGGTGACGGTGCTGACCGCGGATTTGGGACTTCGTGAGAACGACGGTTTCGGCATGAAGGTCGAGCGCTGCCCGTGGGGCTGGCGATATGAGGAAGACGGGGTCGAGGCAATCTACCTTTCGACGCTGGGCCATTATCGCTCTCTTACGCTGAATCCACGTGTGATAGGATTTTGCAGAGCTTCCCTCAGGAGATTCGACCTGGTCCATTTTTACGGTCTATATGACATGCTCGGGCCGGCCGTGAGCTATTTCTGCCGGCGCGGGCAAACGCCGTACGTCATTGAACCGATGGGGATGTATCGCCCTATCGACCGAAGCTTTCGACTGAAACTCATCTGGCGCCGCAACATGGGCCAAGCTTTTTGGCGGAATGCAGCAGTGATCATCGCCACCTCCGAGATGGAGCGCCAAGAGCTTCTCGATGACGGCGTTTCGCCCGAGAAGCTGGTCATCCGCTACAACGGCATTGACGCCGATTCGTATGCGTCGCTGCCGCCCCGCGGCAAGTTTCGTGCTCTATGGAAAGTTCCGGCGGAGCAGCCGCTGATCCTGTTTCTCAGCCGTTTGATTCCTCGCAAGGGAGCCGACATTCTCATCGAAGCCTTTGCCGAAGTGTGTCCGGACCTAGGCTGGCTCGTAATCGCCGGCCCGGAAGGCGAACCCGGATATCGCAGCTATCTTGAGAACCGTGCCAAGGAATTTGGCGTCCAGGCGCGCGTGATCTTCACGGGCCCCTTATACGATGACGACAAGAAGGCGGTAATGGCGGATGCCAATCTCTTTGCCTTGCCATCCCGCTACGAGAATTTCGCGAACGCCGCAGCCGAAGCCATGGCTTGCGGCACACCGATCATCGTTTCAAATTCGTGCGGCATCCGCTCGTTGGTGGAAGGTAAGGCGGGACTAGTCATCGCTCCGGAGAAAGTGGCGCTGGCACAGGCACTCCGGAGAATGCTTGATGACAAGGTCCTGTACGCGCGGCTCAAGGAAGGTTGCCGCCGAATCGCCGATCAACTGAGCTGGGACCGCCTGACGGGACAGATGGAAGGCCACTACGCTGAGGTATTGGCAAATGGCAACAATATCCACTGATCGGAGCACGTTTTACGACCAACACCCCTTTGATTGGGTCCCCGCGGCGCCCCCCGGGCCGATGCGAACGGTTGTCTCGCCCGCGCTGGCCGATTGGATCGAGAATCTGGATGCGAACTCGCTTGTCCTGGACATTGGTTGCGGGCCGGGCCGCGTGCTCGGTTTTCTGGCACGCCGGGGTATTCGGTGTGTCGGCCTCGACCGCAGCTGCGTTTCCGTGGGGCTCGCCGTGGAGCGTCACCGCCGGCCCGGCGTCGTGGGGGATAATCTGCGTCTCCCATTTGCGGACGGGACCGTCGATGCCCTGATTTCCGACGGCGTCATTCATCACACCGACGACCCGCGGGCCGCGTTTCTTGAAAACTGCCGCATCCTTAAATCGGGCGGAGCGATGTACCTGGCGGTTTATAAGCCCTCCGGCCGCTACCCATTTCTCTACAGATATCCGGGCGCCGCAATCAGGAAAGGACTGCGTCATCGATGGTCCCGGCCGACCGTTGCTGTGTTCGCTCAAGCCCCTTACTTTTTCATTCATTTCATTCGTTCAAAGGGCCAGCGAAGCTGGGCCGGAGCGCGCAATCTCTTCTACGACTATTTTGTTACGCCGCGCGTGGCATTCCTTCCTCGCGAAGTCATCGAAGAATGGGCGATGGCGGCGGGTGTTCGCGTCGTTCTCTACAACGAGAACCGCGGTGCGAACGTTCATTCATTCTGCCTGGTCAAGAAACCGACTCAAAAGACCCATGATGCTTCCCGCTCTGCATCTACCCCGGACGTCTTGATGGCTGATACGGGAGGAGAGACATGAACGAGGCCCGCGTGAAAGGCGTGGCTGCCGCGGACCTGCCATCAGAAGGAAACCAGCCGGAGCGCCGCCATCCGGCCTTTCGCGCCGTGTGGTACGCCGGAAATGTTCTCTTGATTCTTTCTGTGCTTCTGGCGGCTTATTCGATCGCCTGGGAATACTCGACCCGCGAATACTTAAGAGGATTTTCGGACGCGATCATACCGGAAGCCGGATCGCTTGCGGCACAGGATAAGATCGAAGCGATCTTGAATTGGATGGCGCATGGCCCGGCGCGACGAGCGGCGGGCGCCGATGTTTCTGTCTCGGACCGCGATCCGATGGACACGCTCAATTATGCTGCGTTCCTGCAAGTCTGTGGGAGCGCTACCAACGCGTTCATCAATCTGGCAGATGCCGCAGGCCTGCAAGCCCGTCGCTTACTTCTGCTCGATTCGCAGCAGATGACGAAGCACGTGGTCGCGGAAGTCCGGGTCGACGGGCGGTGGATCGTAGTTGACCCGGTGTTTCGCCGGTTATTGCGAGGAACGAACGGCCATCTGCTGACGCGCGAAGAGCTGACCGATCCGGCCGTATTGTCGGCGGCCACACAGGGCCTTCGCGACTACCTGCCCGACTATACCTATGATCGCACGGCCCACGTTCGCATCGCCCGCATCCCTGTGGTGGGACGTCCGTTGCGAACCGTTCTCGACCGCCTGGTTCCGGGCTGGGAAGATTCCGCGTTTGTGAGTTTGTTGCTGGAGCGAGAATCGCTTGCCACGATGGTGCTGGCGATCTTTCTTGTCATGTGCATGGCTCTCTTGCGTGTCGTGCTGCGGTGGTATGGAGAAAAGCGACTGTGGCTTCGGCCGATGCGGTTTCGGGAACAATTTCGGAGAGCTTGTTACTCCTTTCTGGATACGGCGGGCTGACGCGATGTGCGGAATATGCGGCATCGTCGGAATCGAATCGGCGGGTAAGAGCGAAACCGTTGTGCGCCGGATGATGGCCGCCATGGTTCATCGCGGCCCGGATGAGAGCGGATTTTTCGCTGCGTCGCCCGTGGCCATAGGCATGCGGCGTCTCAGCATTCTGGATTTGCCGGGCGGCAGCCAGCCCATCTGGAACGAAAGGGGAACCCTGGCCGTCGTGTTCAACGGGGAAATCTACAATTTCCGTGAGCTTCGCCGGGAACTTGAAGCCGCCGGCCACCGATTTCGCACCCGCTCCGACACCGAAGTCGTCGTTCACGCTTACGAGGAATGGGGAAGGCAGTGCGTCGAACGGCTGAATGGGATGTTTGCGTTCGCCGTGGTCGAAACGCCTCAGGGCCGGGATGGCCAGCCCGAGTGCATCTTTCTGGCCCGAGACCGCCTGGGGATCAAACCACTCTATTACGCAGTGATCGACGGCACGCTGGTGTTTGCTTCGGAAGTGCGCGCCCTTCTTGCGAGCGGCTACGTTCCATCGCGGCTCTCGCATCGATCGATATCGGCTTACCTGCTATTCGGAGCTGTTTGCGAACCCCGTACTCTGATCGAAGGCGTGGCATCTCTTCCGCCAGGGCACTCGATGAGCATCGCGGTCAGCGCGCCCGTTCGCTTGCCGGAACCCGCGCCCTATTGGCACCCTGAATTCGACGCCCCTCGGAAAACAATGACCACGCGCATTTCCGGCGATCAGGCCTATTTGCCGGTGCAGCGGGTGCGGTCGCTGCTTGAGGATGCGGTCGCCACACATCTCGTGGCGGACGTTCCGGTCGGCGTGTTTCTGAGCAGCGGGCTCGACTCAACGACCTTGGCCGCCCTCGCGAGCCGCGTTCGAAGCGGAATCCACACCTTCACCGTGGCGTTCCCGGACTCCGAATTCAGCGAAGCCGAGAAAGCCCGGCGCACGGCCAGATGCCTCGGAACCGAGCATAGCGAGCTGACCCTTTCGGACGCGGAAATGGTGGCCCGGCTCGATGAAGCCGTCGCGGCGTTTGACCAGCCCAGCATGGACGGAATCAACACCTATTTTGTTTCCTGGGCAGCGCGACAGGCGGGCTTGAAGGTGGCACTTTCGGGCCTCGGCAGCGACGAGCTATTCGGCGGCTACACCTCCTTCCGCGCTACATCTACCGTGGCGCGTATCGGGTCGGTCGCGCGCCTGGTCCCACAGCGGCTCCGCTCACTTGCTGCAAGCGGTGCCGTGCGCGCGAGCGGTCCGACTTTCTCGCGTGACAGATGGCGAAAGGCCTCGGCGGCCTGGTTCGAACCAGGCGTACTCCCGCATCCATATTTCTTCACGCGATTGCTATTCCCGCCGCAAGCGATCATCACGGGCTTGCGCGGGGATTCCGCCGCATCGGACTCGCCGCCCTGGCAACAGTGGCTTTCGGAATCCGCTCGCCAGGCGCGCTTGATGGACCGTTTCACGGCAGTTTCCTGGCTCGAGTTGCGCTCCTACTTGCTGAACATGCTCTTGCGCGACACCGACGCGATGAGCATGCGGCACTCGCTCGAGGTTCGCGTCCCGTTCCTCGACTCGCCGCTCGTGGAGTACGTCCTGTCGCTCCCGGAATCAGTGAAGCGCAGGTCTTCCCGTCCGAAGGCGCTGCTCATCGCGGCTCTTGGCGATCTGCTCCCCGAGGAGATCGTGGCGCAGAAAAAGCGGACCTTCACGTTTCCTTGGGAAAACTGGCTCCGCGGGCCACTGGGTCAGCGTGTGGCCGCGGGGTTGACGGACTGGTCGCCGATTTTGCAATCGCATCTCGATGGAGGCTTCGCAGTCGAGGTATGGAACGATTTTCTCAAAGGCCGCACAACCTGGTCGCGTCCGTGGAGCCTCTACGTTTTGAACGAATGGGTGAAGCACAACGCGGGCCCGAACGGAACAGGCGTCGCCGACGATCAGCGAGCGGATGCCGTAGCGATCTCGTGAATGCCGAAGCCGAGCGAGACAGCAATGAGGACGGCGTGTAACCGGAAATGATCATCCTGGGGATTAACGCGTACCACGCAAACGCTGCGGCTGCGATCGTAGTCGATGGACGCCTCGTCGCCGCGGTCGAAGAGGAGCGCCTCAATCGCGTGAAGTACGCCGCCGGTTTGCCGGTTCGCGCGATGCAGTTCTGTCTGGACGAAGCCGGCGTGAAATTGACCGACGTGGACCACATCGCGATCCCGCGCGATCCGTGGGCGCGCCTGGGGACGAAACTCCGATACGCTGTGCGCATGCCGCGATTCGCCCTCGACCGGGTTCGCGTGATGAAGCGCTTTGCCGGCATTCACGAGGAACTTGCAGCAGCATTCGAGATTGCGCCCGAGAGTATCCGCGCTCGATTCCATCGCATCGAGCACCACGCCGCGCACCTTGCGAGCAGCTACTTTGTCTCGCCGTTCGACCGCGCGGCCGTTCTCTCCGCCGACGGTCTAGGGGATTTCGCCAGCTCGATGTGCGCCGTCGGCGAAGGGCCGAAAATGCGCCGCCTTGGTGAAGTGACTTTTCCCCATTCGCTCGGCATGTACTACACGGCGCTGACGCAATACCTCGGGTTCTGGAAATTCGGGGACGAGTACAAAGTGATGGGCCTGGCGGCGTACGGCCAGCCCGAATTTCTCGACGAATTTCGCCGCATCGTGCGCGCCGACGGCCCGCTTTCTTTCCGGTTGGGCCTCGAATACTTCACGCATCAGTCGCAAGGCGCCGACATGACCTGGCGCGACGCCGGACGTACGCCCGTGCTGGGGCGGCTGTTTTCCGAGTATCTGGAAAAGCGGCTGGGCCCGGCGCGCAAGGCCGAAGAGCCGCTCGGGCGGCGTCACCACAATCTCGCCGCCAGCATGCAGGCCGCGCTTGAGGAGGTGCTGGTTTGCTACTGGAATGGACTTGCAACACGGAGCGGCCAAAAGGCGCTCTGCCTGGCCGGCGGCGTGGCGTTCAACTGTGTGGCCAATGGAAAAATCTTCGACGCAACACCGTTCGAGCGGGTGTTCGTGCAACCCGCCGCGGGTGACGCGGGCCTATCCGTCGGGGCCGCGTTCGCGGTGCAGCACGATATTCTGGGCCGACCGCGCGAGTTCGTCATGGATCATGCCTACTGGGGGCCGCGCTTTTCGCCGCAGGAAATTCGCAAGGTTGTCGATCGTGTCGGCTCGGGCGACGGAGTCGAGATCGCAGAACTCAGCGAGCCTGAACTGCTCGAATCCACGGCGCGGCATATCGCCGCCGGAAAGATCGTAGGGTGGTTTCAGGGCGCGGCGGAGTGGGGACCGCGTGCGCTGGGCAATCGCAGCATCCTGGCCGATCCGCGGCGACCAGAGATGAAAGATATTCTGAACCGCCGCATCAAGCACCGCGAGACGTTCCGCCCCTTTGCGCCTTCCATCACAGAAGAGGCGACCGGAGAATTCTTCGAGAAGTCCCATCCGTCGCATTTTATGACCTTCGCCTATCCCGTGCGCCCGGAAAAGCGCGCAGTGATTCCCGCGCCGACGCACGTGGACGGCACGGCGCGGCTGCAAACCGTGAGCCGCGACGCGAACCCGCTTTACTGGAAGCTGCTGCGCGCCGTGGGCAATCTCACAGGCGTGCCGGTGGTCCTGAACACCTCATTCAACGACAACGAGCCGATCGTTTGCCGGCCGGAAGAGGCGCTCGAATGTTTTCGCCGCACGAAGATGGAGGTCCTGGTGCTCGGGAACATCGTTCTCGAGCGGAAGCAACCCTTGGCCGAATACCAGGAAACCACCGAACGCTTTGCGAAGCGTGAGAGCTAACAGCGCATGCACATCTTGCTCTTGAACGAATACTATCCGCCCGACACGTCTGCGACAGCAAAGATGGCCGCGCAGGTGGCCGAGACGCTGGCGCGGCACCACCGGGTCACGGTGGTAGCCGGGCGCCCTTCCTACGATCCCGAGGAGTTCTACGGCTTTTCTTTACTGCGCCGCGAGACGCGCAACGATGTTACGGTTGAGCGCGTCGGCTCCACGGCCTACCCACGCCACCGGATGCGCCGCCGCGTTGCCAATTATCTGTCCTATCTGGCTCTTGCCGTTCCCCGCGCCCTGGCAATCCGCCCGGATGTGGTGCTGGCGATGACGGATCCGCCTGTCGCGGGAATCGCAGGAGCATGGATCGCGCGGCTGACCGGGCGCCCATTCGTCTACAACATTCGTGACCTATATCCCGACATGGCCATCGGCGGCGACATTGTCCGGCCGAGCAAATGGGTGGAACGCTGGGAGAAGATGCATCGCAGCGCGCTCACGCGAGCAACTCGCGTGATCGTGCTGGGCGACGATATGCGCGACCGCATCCTCGGCAAGGGAGTTCGGCCCGAGCGAGTTGCCGTCGTGCGGGACGGGACTTCCTTTCCCGCGTTTGTGCCGGAGCGGAGTGATCCGGTGGTCCAGGAGATTCGCAGCGGCTTCCCGTTCGTCGTCGTACACGCGGGCAACCTTGGATTCTATGGCGCGTGGGGCACGCTGCTCGAGGCCGCAAAAGATCTGCGTGAGGAAAATACCGGCTTCGTGTTCATCGGGAACGGAGCCAACCGCGCGGCACTGGAGGCCGCTGCGTCCGGATCCCCGAACGTTCGCTTTCTGCCCTTTCGTCCGGCCGAGCAAGTGCCACACGTGATGATGGCGGGCGATCTTCATGTCGTCACCGTACGGCGTGGGCTGGAAGGCATCGTGGTACCGAGCAAGCTGTATTCGATTCTGGCGGCGGGACGCCCTGTGCTGGCGGTTGCGGCCGCCACGAGCGACGCGGCGCGCATCGTCGTCGAGTCCGGATGCGGCCTGTCGGCCGACCCGGACGACG
>DATLWP010000310.1:0-11297 GCA_035576265.1 Candidatus Polarisedimenticolia bacterium | reverse complement strand
GAAACTATCGAGCCAATCGAGCGGCACGGGCCGCCTCTCGCCGCCAACGGTCATCTCCGCAACCAGCTTGCGCGCGTACATTTCAGCGAAAGTATAGCATCGCACGCGTCGGGCTCTCGCGCGTGGCAAAACTATACGCGTGGCGACGCGGTGTGGTATCCTTAACCGTTTTTATTTGACGTTCGCACAGAAAAACGCCCTCACGGAAGGCATCTCTGGTTTCAGTTGCAGCGCGGCGGACACGGCAGCTCCTGCTTCAGGTGTCTCCGGCGTGCTGCGGCGGGTGAGCTTCCGCTGAGTGCCAGGACGGTAACCAAAATGTCGACACCGGCAGCCCAACCGGAAACAGTCTCGCTTCGCCTCGCACATTCGCCCGACAGCGACGATGCTTTCATGTTTTATGCCCTGGCGACCGGCAAGGTCCGCCTTCCGGGAGTGAAATTCACGCACGTCCTTTCCGATATCGAAACGCTCAACCAGGCGGCGCACCAGGAAAAATACGACATCACCGCCGTGAGCTTTTATGGTTACGCGTTCATCGCAGACAAATACGTCCTGCTGGATTGCGGCGCCAGTTTCGGAGAGGGATACGGCCCGATTGTGGTGTCGGCGCGGCCGATCAAGAAAGATGACCTGGCGGGACGCAAAATCGCCGTGCCGGGAACGCTTACGACGTCCTACCTAGCGCTGAAGCTCTTCGAGCCGGGCGTCGAAACGGTGACGATGCCGTTCGATAAGATTTTGGACGCGGTCCAGGCAAAGGAAGTGGAAGCGGGTCTGTTGATTCACGAGGGACAGTTGCTTTTCTCGCAGATCGGGCTGCATCGCGTGGTGGATCTCGGCCAATGGTGGCAAGATTCGACCGGCCTGCCGCTCCCGCTCGGCGCGAACGCGATCCGGCGGAGCCTGGCTGTGGACCTGGGTCGTCAGGTGGCGCGCGTGATCCGCGAGAGCGTGAGTTACGCGCTTGAGCACCGCGAGGCAGCGCTCGAATACGCCATGCAGTTCGCGCGCGATATGGACCCGGGGCTCGCCGACAAATTCGTCGGCATGTACGTGAACCGCTGGACGCTCGACTACGGTGCAGAGGGCAGGCGCGCCGTGCAGGAATTGCTCTCGCGCGGAGCGGCGGCGGGGCTGGTGCCTGGGTCGTTCAAGGTCGAATTTCTTCCCGAGGCGGCCTGACACGAGCGGTACACCAGGTCGGCCAAGCGTGACGCTGCGCCTCCGGCGGCGTAACCACGCATTCTGTTGCACTTCATCCGCACTCAAAGACGCTTCCTGACCGGGCCGCCACGCCCGGTACGGCAGTCGTGGCACGTTCGATGACGTGTCAGCCTTTGCAATTTACTTTTGCGAACTGCGGCAGCGCCGGGAGTTCATGCGCGTGCACGCGCGACGTTACCATCGAATGCGATGAAACCGGGAAACAGGGACCGGGCCCGCGCTGCGGGAAGCGGTCAAAGCACGAAATCGCGGGTTGCCAACGGCACGCGCGAGTCGCGAAGGGGCCATCGGACGATGTCGCGCTGGTTGGCGGTCGCTCTCTTCACCGGCGCGTTGGTGGCACTGGCATTCGTGAATTACTTCGCAAAGTAGCGGACTTCCCCACATTGCTTTCAAACTCCTTCACCGCTCTGTTCGTGATCGAGCATGGACGTAGGTTGACTTGGCTTCCGCCGCCAAAAGCCGGCTGGTCCGCGAGCTATTGACGCGGGCGCGATTTCCGTCGACCATAGACACTCCTATAGATAGGCTGCATTGGGGGTGGGGTGCACCGCATTCTTTCCACGTACCGGTATGTGAACCAGCCGCTGACCGCGGAGCTGCTGGGCAGCATCGCGCAAGCGGGCATTCCAGGGGTAGAGATTTTCTGCGCCTCTTCGCATTTCAACTACCGCGCCGCGCAATCCGTGCGTGAGGTCGCGAGTGCTCTCGAGGAATACGGCCTCCAACTGCACTCGCTGCATTCGCCCACGGAGCGAGACTCGGAGTCGGGGCACCAGAGCGGTGTTTCCATTTCGATTTCCGATCCAGAGCGCATTCGGCGCCTGGATGCAGTCGACGAAGTGAAGCGGGCGCTCGAAGTGGCGGAGAGAATCCCGTTTCGCTTTCTCATCCAGCACATGGGCAGCGGTCGCCAGGCGGCGGACCCTCGCAAGTTCGACGCGGCCTTCAACTCGCTCGAGCATCTGATCGTGTTCGCGAAGCAGCGGGGAGTGACCATCGCGCTTGAGAATAAACCTGACGAACTCGGTTCTCCAGAATCGCTTCAGCAATTCGTCAAGGATACGCACCTGAACCAGCTGCGGTTCTGCTTCGATACCGGCCACGCGCATATCGAATCGGGCATCGGGCCGGGATTCGAGCTGATGCGCGAGCGGACTGTAACGACGCACATCCACGACAATCACGGCGACAAGGACGAGCACTTGCTCCCGTATGAGGGCAGCATCGATTGGGCCGCTGCGCTCGGCGCGTTTGCGAGCGCAACCGAGCCGCTGCCGCTCGTGCTGGAGCTGAAAGAGCGTGCTCCGGGTGTTCCGGCGTTTGATGAGATTTGTGCGGCATTCGATAAGATCGAGAAACACCTCGACGAGAAGAGCGCCGGCGCAGCTCGCACTCGGTGAAGCGGACTGGATGCCCACCTCCGAAGAATCTATGAGCCGAGAAGCACAAGCACGAGTTCCGATCATCACCATCGAGCATGCGGGCGAGCATGCCGGGCAGGTCGTCACGATCCGCGGATGGCTCTATAACCTGCGCGAATCGGGGAAACTGTTGTTTCCGATCTTCCGCGACGGCACGGGAGTGATGCAAGGAGTTGTCTCGCAAAAGGAGCAGCCCGGGGCTTTCGGCGCGCTCAAAGGCCTGACGCAGGAATCAAGCGTGATCGTCAGCGGCAAGATTCAAGCCGAGCCTCGCGCGCCGGGCGGCTGCGAGATCCACATCCGCGCGGTCGAGGTTGTCCAGCGCGTCTCGGAGTCCGATCCGTATCCCATTCAGCTTAAAGAGCATGGCGTCGATTTTTTGCTCGACCGGCGACATCTCTGGATTCGCACGCCGCGGCAGGCTTCGATCCTGCGGACGCGCGCCGAAGCCATTCGCGCCGCGCGGAATTTCATGGACGACCAGAGCTACACACTGACCGACGCGCCGATCTTCACTCCAGCGGCCTGCGAGGGAACAACAACACTCTTCGAAGTCAATTACATCGACGAACAGAAGGCCTATCTCACCCAATCCGGTCAGTTGTACGTGGAAGCCACGGCCGCAGCCCTCGGCAAAGTCTACACGTTCGGGCCCACGTTCCGCGCCGAGAAATCGAAAACGCGCCGCCACCTGACCGAATTCTGGATGCTGGAGCCCGAGGCAGCCTACACACACCTTGAGGACATGATGGACCTCGGCGAAGGACTCGTCGCCGCCATGGTGCAGTCGGCGGTGAAGAATCGCGCGCGAGAACTTGCGACGCTTGGGCGCGACGTCGGAAAGCTCGAAAAGGTCGTGCCGCCGTTTCCGCGAATCACTTACGACGAGGCCGTCCGAATTTTGCAGAAGGCCGGAAACCCCACGAAGTGGGGCGATGATTTCGGAGGAGATGAGGAAACGCTGCTTTCAAAGGAGTTCGACAAACCGGTGATCATTCATCGTTATCCCGCAGCCATGAAGGCATTCTATATGGCGACCGATCCGGCGCGGCCGGAGCTTTCGCTCAGCTTCGACATGATCGCCCCGGAGGGCTTCGGCGAGATCATCGGCGGCGGCGAGCGTGAATCAAGCTACGAGACTTTGCTGCGGCGCATCCGCGAGAGCAACCTGCCGGAAGAGGCATTTCAGTGGTATCTCGATCTGCGACGCTATGGAAGCGTGCCGCACGCCGGCTTCGGCCTGGGCCTGGAGCGCACGGTCGCATGGATTTGCGGAACCGAGCACATCCGCGAGGTCATCCCCTTCCCACGCATGCTGTATCGCGTCTATCCTTAAGGGGCCTTCGGGGGCCCGCCGCTTCTCGGGGTCGCGAAAAGAAAACGTCAAATGGCCGAGAAAATCCGCATCATCGGTGTGCCGATGGACCTAGGCGCGAGCCGCCGCGGCGTGGATATGGGCCCTTCGGCGCTGCGCGTCGCGGGCCTGCAGTCCCGGATGAAGCAGCTGGGGCGCCAGGTCGAAGACATCGGCAACATCCGCGTGCGCCAGCCGGAAGAGCAGCACTATGGTGAAAAGAACGCGAAGTATCTCGAGGAGATCTCCGAGACCTGCAAGGGCGTTGCCGAGATCGTCCGGAAGACGCTCGACGAAGACCTGTTTCCGCTCGTCTTGGGCGGCGACCACTCGATTGCGGTCGGCACGACGGCCGGCGTGGTGGCGCACTTTCAAAAACAGGCGAAGCGAATCGGGATGATCTGGCTCGACGCGCATGGCGATATGAATACGCCAGAAACTTCGCCATCGGGGAATGTCCACGGCATGCCGCTCGCTTCGATCATGGGCTATGGCCCGCCCGAACTCACCGAGCTTGCGGGCATAAAGCCGATGGTCGAGCCGCGGAACGTGGCGCTGGTGGGCGTCCGCGAACTTGACGCGAAGGAGCGCCGGCTGGTCAAGGACTCGGGCGTCCACGTTTTCACCATGCGCGATATCGACGAGCGCGGCATGCGCGAGGTGATGACCGAAGCGCTGCGCTTCGCCGGCGACGACACCTCGGGTGTAACGGTCAGCCTCGATATGGATTTCGTCGATCCCTCAGACGCTCCGGGTGTCGGCACGCCCGTGCGCGGCGGCGTAACGTATCGAGAGGCGCACCTCGCGCTGGAGATGATTGCCGACAGCCGATCAATGGTGTCCTTCGAACTCGTGGAGATCAATCCCGTGATCGATTTGCACAATACGACGGCGATTCTGGGAGTGGAGCTGATTCTCTCCGGACTGGGGAAGAAAATTCTGTGAGGAACGTAACCCGGACCCAAGCGCCGAAAACGCGTAAGTCGGTGTCGAAATGAGTTCTCTGAAGCGGCTGCGTGTGGGCATAATTTTCGGTGGTCGCTCGGGCGAGCACGAAGTGTCGCTCGCTTCGGCGACATCCGTCATCCGCGCGCTTGATCCGGAAAAGTATGAAGCTGTGCCAATCGGCATCACCAAGGATGGCCGCTGGCTCGTGGGTACCGGTGCGCACAAGATGCTCCCGGAAGTTCTGAAGTGCGGTGAGCGCGTTTTACTTCCACCTGATCCCACCGCTGCGGCGCTCGTTCCGTTGTCGCCAAGCGCCGAACGTCCCAGCCTCGCGGTCGACGTCATGTTTCCCGTGCTGCACGGGACGTTTGGAGAGGACGGCACAGTGCAGGGTCTGCTTGAGCTGGCGGGTTTGCCCTACGTGGGCGCCGGCGTTCTCGCATCGGCCGTCGGCATGGACAAAGATATGCAGAAGCGGCTCTTTGAACAAGCGGGGTTGCCGATCGTGCCATTTCTAACCGTGCGCCGCTCGGAATGGGAGAAGGAGCGGGCTAAAATCCTGCGGTTGATCAGGAAGAAGTTTCGCTTTCCAGTTTTTGTAAAGCCGGCGACGCTCGGTTCATCCGTGGGAATGACGCGCGTAAAGGCGGCACACGAGCTTCCTGCGGCACTCGACCTGGCGGCCGAATTCGCGCTGAAGATCCTCGTCGAACGGGGCGTGAGCGGCCGGGAGATCGAAGTCTCGGTCCTCGGGAACGACGAGGTGCGGGCTTCGATTCCGGGCGAGATTGTGCCCCATCGCGAGTTCTACGATTACACCGCCAAATACCTGGAAGAGGGCACGGCGCTGGTGATCCCCGCACCGCTCGCGAAAAAGCAAGTTGCCACATTTCAGGACTACGCGGTGCGCGCCTTTCGAGCGATCGACGGCGCGGGCATGGCGCGCTGCGACTTTTTCCTCGAGCGCCGGACCGGAAGGATTTTCGTCAACGAGCTCAACACGATTCCCGGCTTCACGGCGATCAGCATGTACCCAAAACTGTGGGAAGCATCCGGGCTGCCGTATCCCCAGCTGATCGATCGTCTCATCGAATTGGCTCTCGAACTCTACCGGGAAAAGAGCCGAACAAAATATTCGATCGACCTTCCTGCCGGTTCCGGTGGCGCACTCGAAGCCTAGCCGCACCGCGGCCGCCCCCGGCAATCCTGCGATCTCGACCGCAGGTGTCCTTCCTTGACAGGAATTGCCCGCCCAATTAAACTAACCGTTTGGTTGAACAATATCGGGACTGTTCGAGGAGGCCCAATGCAATACCGCCGCTTGGGAAAGAGTTCGCTGATTGTCTCCGCCATGGGGCTCGGCTGCATGGGAATGTCGCAGTCGTACGGGACGCCTGACGATCAAGAATCCACTGCCACCATTCATCATGCCATCGACCGAGGAATCACGTTTCTCGATACGGCCGACATGTACGGCGGAGGCATTAACGAAGAACTCGTGGGCCGCGCCATTGCGAAGCGCCGCCACGAAGTTATTCTGGCGACGAAGTTCGGAAACATGCGGGGTCCGGACGGCCGTTTCCTCGGCGTCAATGGCCGCCCTGAATACGTGCAGGCCGCCTGCGAAGCGAGCCTTCAACGCCTAAAGATTTCGACGATCGATCTTTACTACCTGCACCGGGTGGATCCCACGGTGCCGATCGAGGAGACGGTGGGCGCGATGGGACGCCTGATCGACCAAGGGAAGGTCCGGTATCTGGGCTTGTCCGAGGCTGGCGCGCAAACGATCCGCCGCGCACACGCCACGCATGCAATCACCGCGCTTCAAAGCGAGTACTCTCTCTGGACGAGGGATCCTGAAGAGGAAGTTCTTGGCGTCTGCCGCGAGCTGGGTATCGGTTTTGTTCCGTACAGCCCGCTCGGCCGCGGCATACTTACAGGTCAGGTGAAGAGCACGGACTTCGGCCCCAAGGATTTCCGGCGGATGCTGCCACGCTTCCAGGGGGATAACTTCCAGAAGAATCTGAAGCTCGTATCGTTCATCGAGAAGATGGCGGCGGAGAAAAAGTGTACTCCGGCGCAACTGGCTCTGGCCTGGGTGCTTTCGCGGGGCGAGGACATTGTTCCCATTCCGGGGACGAAGCGACGCGCGTATCTCGACCAAAATCTGGCGGCGCTCGACATTTCGTTCACGCCGGAAGAGCTGCGCCGGATCGACGAGGTGGCACCGCGAGGGGTGGCCGTCGGCGCCCGCTATCCCGAAGAATACATGTCGCGCCTGGGAATTTGAGCTACGGAGCATGCGCCGCGGACGCAGAAAAGTGAAGGACCCGGCGACGGCTCGGCGCATTTTGGCCGCAGCGGAGCGGCATTTTGCGGCGCAGGGCCTGGCAGGCGCGCGCACGGAAGAAATCGCCGCGGCCGCGCACGCGAACAAGGCCATGCTCTACTATTACTTCGGAGATAAGCTCGGCCTGCATCGCGCCGTTCTCGAAAATCTGCTGAGGCAGTTCCGCAGCCGGGTTCTCGCCCTGCCCGGAACGGGCCTTTCGCCACGCGAAAAATTTTTCGGCTACGTGACCGGCTATTTCGATTTCCTTGCCTCGCACCCCAACTATCCACGGCTGGTGCAGCGGGAGGGGATGGAGGCAAGCCGTACGTTCGATTGGATGGTGCGCGAATATTTCCGGCCGTTACACCGCCACCTGGCCCGCACGATTGAGGAAGGGATCGACGCGGGAGCATTTCGCAGGGTCGACCCCGACCAGACGGCATTCATTACGCTGGGCATGGCGACCTCCTACTTTGCCGCCGCCCCCCTCGTGAGCCGAGTCCTCGGGCGCGACCTGCTCGCACCGCAGGCGATCGCAGCGCGAAAGCGGGCTTTGCTCGATTTCCTGCACCACGCCGTCGTGCGCACCGGAGCGCGTTCCCGATGACAGGCCGTAAGTTTATCGTTCTGGTGGTTCTTGTATTTCTCGTGGCGTTGGGCATCTATTTATTCACTACACCCCGAGGCAGAGAGATTCCGCTGACCGGCATCGTGGATGGCAACGAAGTGATCGTGAGCCCCCAGATCACCGGTCGAATCATCCGCCTGACAGTGGACGAAGGCTCCGAGGTGAAAAAGGGAGATCTCATCGCCGAGTTGGACCCGAAGCAGTTGGAGGCGAGTCTAACGGCGGCAAAAGCGAATGTCGCGAGTCTCGAAGCCCAGGTTCGCCAGGCGAATCACAACTATACTTTGACCAACGACCAAACCAGCGCATCGCTTCAGCAAGCGCAGGCGCTGCTCACGTCGAGCCACGCGCAGCTCGAGCAGGCTCGCGCCAGCCTTTGGCGCGATCAGACCGATTACGACCGGATGACGAAACTGTTCGAAAGCGGCGTTGCATCGGCACAGGACCGCGATCATGCCGAGGCAGCCCTCAAGGGGGCACAGGCAAACGTCAAAGCACTCGAGGACTCTGTCCGCGCGCAGGAAGCGGCGCTCGGCGTCGCGCAGGCCAATCGCAAGCAGGTGGAGGTGCGCCAGAGCGAGGTCGCAACCGCGATCGCGCAACTTGAACAGGCCCGAGCTGCGGAGGCCGAGACTGCCACCGAACTGGGTTACACAAGGATTTACGCGCCCATGGGCGGCATCGTTTCCGTACGGGTCGCGAAGCAGGGGGAGGTTGTAGCGCAGGGCTCACCAATCGTCATCGTAGTCGACATTGATCATCTGTGGGTGAGAGCCAACGTCGAGGAGAGCTACATCGACTCGATTCAGTTTGGCCAGACGCTGCGCGTAAGGCTTCCCTCAGGAGATGTGCTGGAAGGAAAGGTGTTTTTCAAAGGGGCGGAGAACGATTACGCCACGCAGCGCGACGTCAGCCGCACGAAGCGCGACATCAAAACGTTCGCTATCAAGGTCTCGCTGCCCAACGAGGGCCGCCGGCTCTTTACGGGCATGACGGCGACCGTGCTGCTGCCACCACCGAATCGTAAGAGCTGGCTCGCGCGGTTCTGAGGCGTGAGGAATAGTCCCGTATGCAAGCGATCGAAGTCGACCATCTGGTCAAGAAGTTCGGCGACCTTGTGGCTGTCGACGATGTCAGCTTCAACGTCGCGCACGGGGAGATTTTCGGCCTTCTCGGTCCCAACGGCGCAGGAAAGACGACGCTGATTCGCATGATGACTACGCTCACCCCGCCGACCTCCGGCACGGCACGCATCGATGGGCACGACATTCGCACCGACCCGGATGGCGTGCGGCACGCTCTCGGCGTAATCCCCCAGGCGTTCACGTCCGATCCCGAGCTGACCGCCAACGAAAATATGTTGATTCACGCCAAGCTCTACGGCGTCCCGCCGGACTCGCGCCAGGCCTTGATCGATACGCTGCTCGAGTCGGTCGACCTGGCGAAATTTCGCGACGCTCTGGTCCGGACGTTTTCGGGCGGCATGCGCCGCCGCTTGGAGATCGCGCGCGGCCTGGTTCACTCGCCCAGAATATTGTTCCTCGACGAACCGACCACGGGCCTCGATCCCGTCTCGCGCACAAATGTATGGGAGATGATCCGCACGCTGCGGAAGCAATCGGAGCTGACCATCCTGCTGACCACGCATTACATGGACGAAGCCGACAAGCTGTGCGAACGCATCGCCATCGTGGACCACGGCAAGCTCGCCGCGCTCGATTCGCCCTCGCGGCTCAAGGACAGTATCCCGGGTACCGAGGTAGTGGAAGCGGAGTTCGAAGGGGCACCCGACGATTGGATGGAACAGTTGAAGGGACTGGCGCATGCCGAGGCCGTCACGAAGCACGACAACGTGGTGCACATCGCCTCGCAGAACGGGCCCGCCACAGTCGCGGCCCTGATGGATCTCTCGCGCGAGAGGGGCGTAACGGTTCGCAGGGTGACCGTGCAGAGCACCACGCTCGATGACGTGTTTCTGCATTACACGGGGAGCGAGTTGCGCGACACGACGCACGCGGCTACCTATGACATCAGTCACTTTTACCGCTAGGAGAAAACGTTTGGCGTCTTTCTGTGGCCATCCGGAGGGCAGACCTCTGTGAAACTGTCTCGCATCGCGGCTCTCATCGAACGCGACATGCGCAAGTTTTTCCGCAGCCCCGCGCTGATGATGAGCTCGATGATCTTTCCCCTCGTTCAACTCATCGTGCTGGGCTACGCGTTCGGCGGAAAGATCAAAGGCGCGAAGATCGCCGTCGTCGACCAGGACCATTCGGTCTTATCGCGGCGAGTTCGAGAGATGTTCGATGGCGTCGCCGCCGGACCTGCGACTTTCCGTGTCGTGGACTACGACTCGGAAGCGCGCGCGGTCGACGACCTTCGCGCCGGATTCGTCCGTGGTGTCGTTATGCTGCCCCGCGACTTCTCGCGCCGCTACTATCAGCACGATCGGCCGCGAATCGCATTCAGCGAGGACAACACCGACCAGGTGATGGCGAATTCGATCGTGCAGACACTCCAGAGCATGGTAACGGCGCTCAACGCGCCGGATGTGCAGCCTCGCCTCGCGGGCAAGGTGCAACTCGATGTTGTGGAAGTCTATCCGTACGTTGAATACGCCAAGTATCTTCTGGCAGGCTCGACGGCCATGGCCATCTTTATCGTGGCCATGATCGGCGGAGGTATCACGTTTATCGACGACAAGTCCCGCGGACTGCACGAGGGTTATCTGCTCACGCCGATCCGCAAGACCGAACTCGTAATGGGCCTAATTGGCGCGGGCGCTCTGAAGGGACTCATGGCTGGCATGTCGATTGTGGTGATCGGCGGGATGATCGTGGGCATACCGGGTTTGTGGGACCCAATGCGGCTGCTGTATCTCAGTCTGGTCACCCTAGTTGCATCGATAGCCATGATTAGCTTGATGTTCGTCGCGATGGTCCGCGTGGACGATCCGTTGGTTCCGCGCGCCGTCTTCGGTGTCTTGAACATGCTGCTATTTTTCCCATCAGGCGCGATCTCGCCCATCGAGGGATTTCCGAAGTGGCTTCGGTGGATGTCGGTCGTCGATCCGTTTACCTACACCGTTCATGCGCTGAGGAACCTTACCGTGAAGAACACCGGGATTGAAGGGATTTACATGGACGTGCTACTTTTAACAGGTTTCTCGGTCGCGATGATTGCGGCCAGCATCGCGCTATTCAAGCGCCAAATATGAGTTTCGGGGATCCTTGTGGGCCTGTTTGATACGACCGAGCCGCGACCGCCATCGAAGCTTCGGCGTTATCTACTCACCGCGGCTGGGGTCGTCGTTACCATAACCGTATTCGTGGCCGCGTTTCCTGGTTACCTTTGGTATCCCTTCGTCTATTACGGCGAAACTAA
>DATLWP010000309.1:0-8946 GCA_035576265.1 Candidatus Polarisedimenticolia bacterium | reverse complement strand
CGCTGATCCGATACTTGCTGCGGGGCCAGGCCCGGCCGGCATCGAGTCTGCTGCCGCCGAACCATTGGGCCTACGAGCCGAATGTGAAGCACTATCCCTACGACCCGGCGCAAGCCAAACGCCTTCTCGACGCCGCGGGCTTCCCCGCGGGCGCCGATGGCGTGCGTTTCCATCTCACCCTGAAGACTTCGACGGAGGAATCAGCTCGGCTTCTGGGGGAGGCGCTCGCAGACCAGTGGAAACACGTCGGAGTCGCGCTGGAACTCAGGCCGCTCGAAACGGCGACGTTCCTCTCGGACGTAGGCCGCGGGAGCTTCCAACTTTACACGCTTCGCTGGATCGGTGCGAATAACGATCCGGACATGTTCTCTTATGTCTTCAGCTCCAAGAGAATGCCACCCCTGGGAGCCAATCGCGGGCATTACCGCAATTCCGAGCTCGATGCTCTGATCGACCAGCAGCGAGTTGAGATGGACCGCGAGAAGCGCAAGGCGCTCCTTTCGCGGATTCAAAAGATCGTCGCTGAAGACGAGCCCTATATCAATCTGTGGTACATCGACAACGTGTGCGTGCACCGCACAAGAGTGACCGGCATCGTGATTTCTCCGAGCGGGGATTACGACTTTCTGAAGACTGCGAAACTGAAGTGAAGCCAGGGGGCGGTCAACCGATTACCGTCGAGGGCTAAACCGCACGTAGCGTCGATTCCTACTGACGGGCACCAATCAACTACTCAAAGGCCTTCTCGATTTCGGAGTTGGGGACGGCGCCTTCGCGGGCGATGATCCAGTCGTCTCCCTCGATACGCACGATCGTTGAGGCCAGCACGGCGCCCGTATCCCCCGAGTCGAGGATGAGCGGCAAACGGTCGCCGAGCTGCTCCACGATCTGATCCGCGTTGGTACACGAAGCGTGGCCTGACAAGTTCGCGCTGGTGCCCGTGATCGGGCTTCCGACCGCCTCGATCAGCGCCGTGGCAACGTGCGAGTCGGCCCAGCGCAGCGCGACGCAGCCGCCGTTGCCGGTGACTTTGCGCGGCAAGCGGTGCGTGGCCTCCACGACCAAGGTCAGCGCGCCTGGCCAAAACTTCTGAGCGAGCACGAGAAACGGCTCGGGCACATCGCGTGCAAGCGTGACCGCTTGCTCGATCGAGCTGACCAGGATCGGAAGCGCGCGATTTTCCGGACGCCCCTTCACTTGAAAGACGCGCTCAATGGCGGAAAGATTGAATGGGTCGGCTGACAGCGCGTAGAAGGTGTCCGTCGGGATGGCGATCACTTGGCCGCGCTTGATGAAGCCGGCCGCGTACTCGATGACGCGCCGCTCCGGCGCTCCAGATGAGACCTTCAAGACTTCGACGGGCAAATGATCACTCGCGGCGGGCTGCGCCATGTTGATCCTGCAACTTATCATACGCCGGGGCGGTGCGCAAGATGCAGCAGGAAAAGGACCTAGCGGAACCTGACGTTCAAACGAAATTCTCGCCACGCAGTCAAAGTGCAGGAGCTAGCGGCAGCAAGACCGAGAAGCGGGCCCCTTACACCACCGTTGCTCGTCGGAACTGAAAGAGGTTGACGGCGGGAAGGGCCTCTCGAGCGCCAGTAGGTTTACGGGAGCGGTGTCGTTTGTTACGCTTAAAATCTGGCGCGCACTGCCCGGAGGTCACCGGCCTGCCGATGAGCGTGATCACCAGTCGCGACAATAAGTGGCTGAAACTGTTCCGTGCCGCGCTCCGCGGCTCCGGACCCGCCGACGCGGAGCCGATCGGGATCGAGGGGCCGAAGTTCGTGGAAGATGCGCTGCGGTCAGGGCTCGAGCCTGAGGCGCTCCTCGTCAGTGAATCAGGTGAGCGCGAGGTTGAGCGCATCCTGCGGGCGGCAAGCGAGAACGAAGCGGTCGTACCTGCGTCGCGCATCCTGCGAACCACGAACAAACTTTTCCAGGGTGTGGCGGGAACGGATGCTCCGCAGGGAGTGGCGGCGCTCTTCCGGCAGCCAACATGGGGCCTCGACGATGTCCTGCGCGGACCGGCGGCCATGCGGGAACACGCGCCACTCGTAGTGGTGATGGCGGCGGTGCAGGACCCGGGAAACGTCGGCACGATTTTGAGATCAGCGGAGGCCTTTGGGGCAACGGGAGCGGTGGCCGCGCGCGGGACGGCAGACCCGTGGTCCCCGAAGGCTTTGCGCGCATCCGCCGGATCGGCTCTTCGCCTGCCCCTCCTTCGCGGGATGGCGATTCCCGTTCTGCTCGCGCAGTTGCGAATTGCGCGCGTCAGGATCTATGCCGCGAGCTCCGGCCCTGGCGGCGCAAGTTCGGCCGGCGAAATCGTGGCACAAACGGATTTGCGCGACTCCGTCGCCATATTTATTGGCAGCGAAGGGGCCGGATTGCCGATTGAGGTTGCCCGCGCAGCGGATGCGGTGATTTCGATTCCAACGGGCGGCGCGGTCGAATCGCTCAATGCGGGAGTCGCGGCCTCGATTGTGCTGTACGAAGCAGCCAGGCAGAGGAAGTAAAACACCGCAGCGACGTTTGAGCGGCACGGCATCAGGAACGAACAATGGGACTGTTTCGAGCCATTGCGCCGGAAGAAGAACCGCAGGCGGGACGTCCGCTCGCAGACAGGATGCGTCCGCAAACTCTCGACGAGTTCATCGGCCAGGAGGATTTGCTCGGCCCAGGCAGGCCTCTGCGTACGCAGATTGAGCATGATCAGCTGGGCTCGATGCTCTTTTGGGGCCCGCCCGGATGCGGCAAGACCACCCTCGCGCGCATCATCGCCAGGCGCACAAAGTCCGACTTCATTCCCTTTAGCGCCGTGCTTTCCGGAATCAAAGAGATCAAGGAAGTGATGGCCAAGGCCGAGGTCGCGCGGAATTACGGCCGGCGCACTATCGTGTTCGTGGATGAAGTGCACAGGTTCAACCGCGCGCAACAAGATGCCTTCCTACCGCACGTGGAGGCCGGAAATATCTTGTTGATCGGCGCAACCACGGAAAATCCGTCATTCGAAATCATCGCCCCGCTGCTCTCGCGCATGAAGGTGTACGTCCTGCGACCGCTTTCCAAGGATCAGATCATCGGCCTGCTGCGCCGAGCGCTCGAAGACCCCGTGCGCGGACTTGGAAAAGAGCGCATCGAAGCGAGTACCGAGATTTTGGATCGCATCGCCATTCTTGCAAACGGCGACGCGCGCGCGGCATATAACACCCTCGAAGCGCTGGTGCTGGGCACCGAACCTGGCTCCGACGGTCGGCGCGTTCTCTCTGAATCGCGACTGGAGGACGTGCTGCAAAGAAAGCTCCTGCCTTACGACAAGGCCGGAGAGGAACATTACAATCTCATCTCGGCGCTGCACAAATCGGTGCGCAATTCCGACCCCGATGCCGCACTCTATTGGCTGGCCCGCATGCTCGAATCCGGCGAAGACCCGCTCTACATCGCCCGACGCATGGTGCGGATGGCGAGCGAGGACATCGGCCTTGCTGAGCCAGGGGCGCTCGCGGTGGCGATCGCGGCTAAAGAGGCATTCGACTTTATCGGGCCGCCCGAGGGCAACCTGGCGCTCGCCCAGGCCGCCGTCTATCTCTCGCTCGCACCGAAATCCAATGCGTTGTACGTCGGATACGGAGCGGTGCACGAAGATTTGCAGAAAACCATCGCGGAGCCTGTCCCGCTGCATCTAAGAAATCCGGCGACCGCACTAATGGGCCGGCTAGGATATGGAAAAGGCTATCAATACGCGCACGATACGGAGCAGAAAGTGACGGACATGACCTGCCTGCCCGAGAGTCTGGCTGGCCGAGCGTACTACAAGCCCACCGACCAGGGATTCGAAGCGCGCATCCGCCAGAGGCTCGAGGAAATCCGGAAGATCCAGAAGAAGGTGCCGGAGGGCCGCGGGCAGTGACCTTCCTGGCACTTTGCGTGCGACGTTTTGCTAATTGTTCGGCATACCATCATCACAAGGCGGCTTGCCGACCGTGCTCTTCCCTGCTGGCGGTGGCCGCAGTGCTCCTGTTGTACGTCCCGGGCCTGGGAGCACAGGGCAATCCGACGCTGGTCATCGACCAGGACTGCCAGGCGTTCGACATCGCGCCCGATAACTCCATCGTTTACGCGGTGCCGGAAATCAAGCGGATCAAGAAGCTCATCATCGAGCGCGACGATATCTGGATCGCGAACAGCCGTGGCCAGACCAAGCGTATCGTGGAGGCCAAGAAGTTCATGCCGATCCCGCCCTCGGCAGGTTACATGGTCAACTCGCTGGCGTGGTCGCCGGACGGGCAGCGCATTGCCGTCAACATGACGTTGCAGCAACCCCCGCCCGGTTACGAATCCGAAGCCGGCGAGAGCAAACACAAGGAAACGGAAGACGGCCGCGAAGAGAGCGCACCACCCGCTCGGGCGGGCGGCGAAAAGGCAATCGCTTTGCTCGATGCCGACGGTCATGAAATCCGCGTGGCCGGATCGGAGACTCGATTCATCGAGAACGCAACCGACGCCACGTGGCTCGCGGATGGCTCGGTGGTCTACCTGACGCGCGCGCCAATGCGAATCGTGCGCGTTCAGCCGTCCGATGGAAAGACCCGCACGCTATTCGAGGGACACGTGTTTCATGCGGTCGTTTGGGACGCCCCGCAAAATCGCGCCTTCGCAATAGGAGAAGATCTGACCGTCCGCGGCGGCCTGGCGCTTGTCGAACTCGACCTGCTCCGCCAGACCGTGACGCAAATCGCGCAGATCGAGAATTATCGGGGCGCGTTGAGCCTCTCCCCGTCAGGCAAGAAAATCGCGTTCTTCGAGGATGGAGACACGATCAAGGTGATTGACATCGCGAATCCATCCAAGCCGCTGCGCGTTCGCGCAGGCTTCGGAACCTTTCAGTGGAGCCGCGATGAGCGGCGAATACTCCTCAAGCGCGGGCCAGAGCGCCAGTCGAACATCCTCGTATGGGTCGGGCTGCACGACGGCAGCTTTGTACCCGCGCTGCACGACCTCCGATTCCACGCGTTTGAAATTGCGCCGGACGGAAAGTCGCTCGCCATTACTGAACCCGGCAAGCGAGTGTTGAAGGTCTATCCTCTGCCGTAACAAGCTCACAACAAGCGAAAGCGCTTGATGTGCTCTTTCAGGATGCACGAGTTCATGACCACTACAAGCCCGGCGCGGCGGGCGCGCTCGGCCGCTTCGTGGTGGATCACGCCTTCTTGCATCCAGACAGCGCGGGCGCCGATCGCAACTGCCGACTCCACGATTTCGGGAACGAGCTCCGAGCGGCGAAAAATGTTGACGATATCGACAGGCTCGGGAATCTCTTCGAGGCGCGCGTAACACCTCTGGCCAAGCACTTCGCTTTCCCTGGGGTTAACCGGATTGATTCGGTAGCCAACGGACTGCATGTACTCAGCTACGCCGTAGCTCGGGCGGTGGCGCCGACTCGAAAGGCCCACGACGGCGATGGTACGACTGGTCCTGAGAATCTCGCTGACTGGGTCCCCGACTGCTGCTGCGGCGGCGTGCTTCACGTCAGGACCAGAGTTCGCGACAGGATTTCTCATGTTGTTATCTTGGACAACCCTTTCACGGGCTTAGTGAATTCGCGCACCTTCACCCTGCGCCTACATACTTCTGTAGAGGAGTCGCCCGTGGGCGCGTCTAGTCGCCGAGATCAAAAACCGCCCGAAACCCAAGCCAGCGGATCTGAGGCTGATCACGCGGCCTAGCAAATCCCCCCAATCGGCCTGTATTCTATCGGAATTCCCACCAAGACAAGCGAAAACTCACGGAAATATTCGGGGGAGTCATCGCGGGTACTAGAACTATGCGGGATAGGTTGGCACCCCGCTGCTCAGAGACTCGGCTTTCTGCGAGTCCGTCGCCTGCCTTCCAACTTTGAACCGGTAGCCGCTGGAGAGACCGCGCGGTGCAGCGCTGCAACTTCCCCTGCCGACAGAGCGCGATGGCGCCCCGGTGCGAGCGAGCCGAGAACAAGATTCGCGATTCGAACGCGCTTCATTTTTTCCACCGGGTGCCCGCCGCGAAACAGTTTGTCGCGCAAGACGTCGCGGCGCGCCTCCGTGAGCGTCACCTCATACCACGGCGAATTCCTTCCGCGCAGGCGCGAAATGCGCGCGCCGGTCGAGCGCGCGAGGCTCTCGATTTCCTCAAACGTCAGCAGCGATTTCAGCTTCAAGTGATACGTCTGCGGCAATTGGCGAGCCTGCAGGACCTTGTTGGCAAGTTCGCCGTCGTTCGTGAGTAACACGAGACCCGCAGCATGATATTCCAGCCGCCCCACGGGAAACACGCGCTCCGAAACGCCGTGCAAAAACTCTCGTAGCGAACGTCGCCCTTCGGGATCGCTCATCGTCGAGACGACCTCCGGCGGCTTGTGGAGCAACAGATAGACGTGCTCGGCTTCGGGCTGCAGAAGCTTTCCGGCGACCTTGATGTGGTCGCGTGCGGCGTCGGCCTTCGTGCCGAGTTCCGTCACCACTCGCCCGTTCACAGTGACCAAGCCCGAAGTGATCATTTCTTCGGCGCGCCGCCGCGACGCAATCCCCGCGCGCGCGATTATCTTCTGCAACCGTTCTTCCATCGTGTTTGCTGCGCGAACGCAGCCATGCCCACAGCCTAGCGGAACTGTCGCGAATGACGAAGTGCTACGACTGCTCTTGTGTTCCCGCGGAGGCGGCGCGCGATTGCTCGGTCGCTTCAGGCTGGTCTTCGCCGAGCTCGCCGAGGTCGTCGGTTTCGCCGGATTCCCGAATCCGCGCTGCCTCGGCGCATTCAATGGGCGTTGCGCCTTCGGCGGCGCCCATGGCGCCTGTCTCAGCCTCGGTCGGCGCGATCCCGGCATCGGAACCAAGCGCGGCTTGCGCCAGCTGCTCGAATTCCTTCAGGCTGGGAAGCTCGTCGAGGTCGGAGAGACCGAAGCGCATTAGGAATTGCTTCGACGTCCGGTAGAGGATGGGCCTGCCGATCACTTCCTTGCGGCCCGCCGTCGTGATCAGCCGCTTCTCAAGCAGAGTCTTGATCACGCCGCCGACATTGACGCCGCGAATCTCGTTGATTTCCGGCACGGTAACGGGCTGTTTGTAGGCAATCACGGCGAGCGTCTCAAGCGCCGGCATCGTCAGCCGCAAAGGCGGCTGCAGGCGCTTGATGAATTTCCGCACCACGTCGTGGTGCTGCGGCTTGGTGTAAAACTTCCAGCCGCCCGCGACCTTTCGCACCTCGATGCCGCGATCCTCGGTCTGATGCGAGGCCACCAGCAGATCGAGCGCCGCGCGCGCGATGGTTTTTTCGACGCCCAGCGCGTTGGCGACCTGCTCGAGCGTGGCGGGCTCGTCCGCGGCGTAGATGATGGCCTCGAGCGCAGCCTGAATCTCCTGTGGCGTCATAGTCACAAATATTGCTCCTCGATTTTCGACATGGCTTCGGGGCCGGCGAATACGGCGTCGAACATCTTGTGTTTGCGCAGGCCGATGTCGGCGAAAAGTTCGGACTGCACCAGAATCACGGCCTGCATGCGCACCATCTCCAGCACCGCGAGCAGCGCCACGATCATGGCGTTGCGCGTCTCGCAGGTCTCGAAGAATTCGATCAGCGACACAGGATCATCGGTGGCGATCAAGCGGCGTCGCAGCCGGTCCATCATCTGGGCGATCGTCACCGTCTCGTGGCGCACCTCGAATCTCGCCACCTCTTTTCGGCGCTCCAGCACCTGCTGAAACGTCTTGACCAGATCGACGAGCGACACCAACAATTCGCCTTCGACCGCTTCGCCCGTGTAAAGCTCGCGGTCCGGGCGCGACCAGACGTGGTCTTCAATCTGCTGCTTTTGGTAGAGAAGCTGTGCGGCGTTCTTGAACTTTTCGTGCTCGAGCAGGCGGTGTACGAGTTCCTCGCGCGGGTCCTGCTGCTCTTCGGAACCGGCCAGCGGATCCGCCGGCAACAGCATCTTCGACTTGATGTGAATCAGCGTTGCAGCCATGTAGATGAAATCCGCGGACACGTCCACGTCGAGCTTTTCGAGGCCGTGGAGGTAATCGAGATATTGCTCCGTGATCTTGGCGATGGGAATGTTGTGGATGTCCATCTCCTGCTTGCGGATCAGGTCGAGCAGGAGATCGAGCGGGCCCTCGTACATCGGCAAATTGATGCGGTACGGACTCGCCACCTCATTTACCTCCGGCGGGCTTGCGCGCTTCATCCCATTTGAAAATCGCGTTGCGCACGCGCTTCATCGTGCGGCGCGCGGCCGCGTGCGCCTTCCTCGACCCCGCGTCGAGGATATCCCATACCTCCCGCGGGCGCGCCTCTAATTCTTTCCGCCGTGCCTGAACAGGTTCGATCCACTTCACCAGATTCTCCGCCATCAACTTCTTGCAATCGACGCAGCCGATCGCGGCGGTGCGGCAATCGCGATCCACTTGCGCCACCGTTTCGGGCGGCGAAAACAGCTTGTGCCATGCGAAGACCGGACATACCTCCGGGCGCCCCGGATCGGTGCGCCGCTGGCGCTGCGGGTCCGTCATCATGTTGCGGACCTTGCTGCGGATTTCATCCCGCGGGTCGGAAAGCCAAATCGCGTTGCCGTAGCTCTTCGCCATCCGCCGCCCGTCCGTCCCCGGCAGCCTCGGCGTTTCCGTCAAGAGGGGTTGTGGCTCGACTAGAAGTTGCCTCGGACGGAAGTACTTCGCTAGATTCCCCACTCCGTCGAGAAAGTTAGCCACTCCTGAATCAGAAGCCTCCGCGCGCAACTTCGCGCTGACCAGCGAAATTTGCGGCTGACTTAGTTTTCCGTTATCCCCGTAGCTCAAAATACCGCAACCTTCGGGCCATCCTATTGTGTCTAGCAACGCTCGTAGGCTCTTAAAATTGGCCTTGGTGAAAAGCGTGTCGCCAACAGCAAATCCGAAAAAGAGATTCAGCCGT
>DATLWP010000308.1:0-5420 GCA_035576265.1 Candidatus Polarisedimenticolia bacterium | reverse complement strand
AAACCTGCTGAACAGAGCCTTCGAGCCGGTGTTGCAATGACCCATTGAGACCGCCCCGTTAATCAGGACTTAGAAAGTCGATTTCGGACTTTCATGTCTGGGGCCGGAAATACTCGCGAGCTAGTTGATGTGAAGGTCCTGAACAAACCGGGAGTTATCGTCGAAGCTTGTCACACCAAGCTGATCGATGATGATTTCACGTAGAAGCGAAGCAATCTCTTCGTCCGTCCACTTGCCAGTTCGTGCTTTTCCAATTCGCTCTGGATAGTTCGCCACCAAGAACCGCGCCAGGTCTCCCACCCGGTCGTGTCCAGCGCGAAACTCTGTCTTCATTGACTTCGTCAGCCTTGCCGAACCCCAGCCAACTAACGCACCAAGAGCCACGCCGAAGGCGATCCACGAACCGAAATGCTGGCCGTGTACAGCACCGTACCAGACTGGTACAACGATGCCGAAAAGAACGAGAATCGTTATAGTCAAATTCACTATCTGTGGTCGGACTAGTTCGGGCAACTCGGCCACGCCGAGTGCGTCTTGAAAATTTCGCCAACTCTTGCGCCGAGTAGATTGCGGAACGACAGTCTTGAGCGTGGTGTCGGGTCTAAGATTGCGTCGTAAGATACCGAACTCGGTCATTGCGTTCTTCCGAACCAAGTGAAAAGCACGTTGAGTTAAGCATCCATCGGCAGGAGCGACGTCGAGTTTCGCCGTAACAAGGCGCTTCAAGTCGCCAACCGTCAGCGCCTTCGTCGCTTCCTCATCGGTAATGCTGATGCCAAATTTCTCTTCCACTGCCATGACGAGTTCCACACCGTCGAGTCCCATCTGAATCCCTCGGTCATCGCAATGTCGAGATTACACCAGCTGGTTGACGTTTTCGGACCTCAAGTCCTGGTAAGTCGGCTAACCGGACATTTCCAGTACTGGAACCAAGGTGGGCCCGCCTCCAAACGCCGGCGGGTCGCGATCGAGGCTAAGAAGATCGGCTTCGGGCCTTACGCAACGGTAAGGAAAAGGGTAAGGTTGCGAAACCGAATGTGAAAAAATGGTGGACGTGAGGGGATTCGAACCCCTGACCCCCTGCTTGCAAAGCAGGTGCTCTCCCAGCTGAGCTACACGCCCACAGCGGGAATCTGCTTTGATTTTAGAGCATTTGCAGCCCGTCGAAAACACTGAAACATTGGCACTGTGTCAGCTCCACGATTTCGTGATCCCGTTAAGGAGAGTGTGAAGACGCTATGCCCTCAGACAACCGACTTCACGTTCGGTCAGGAAAAACAGCCACGAGGGCAAGCCACTTCCCGGCATTCACACGGAGACTGGGCGCGCAGGTGACCACAGGACTGCCCATCAGCCCGGTTGGACAGCACCCCCGGCGAAAGCACGGCGCAACACGTCCTTCCTGATTTTACCGGACGCTGTGCGAGGGATCGTATCGACGAAGCGAACCGACGCTGGAATCTTGAACCGGGCGAGCTGGCTGGCACAGCGCTGCAGGATCTCTTCCGAAGTAATCGTTGCACCCGGTCGGAGAACCACATAGGCGCACCCGGACTCTCCCCAGCGCTCGTTCGGCACGCCAACGACGGCGGCATCGTCCACGCCTGGTAAGGTCAGGATGGCAGACTCGACCTCGAATGGATACACGTTTTCTCCGCCGGTGATATACATGTCCTTGAGGCGGTCAATGACTTCGTAGAAGCCGTCTTCATCTTGGCGCGCAACGTCCCCGGTGTGAAACCACCCTTCCACGAAGGCGCGGCTCGTGGCCTCCGGCTGATTCCAGTATCCAGGGCTCACTCCGGGGCCGCGGAGGCATATTTCCCCAGGTTCACCTGATCTCGCATCACGTCCGTCCGGAGTGACTAGGCGAATCTCCACCGCGGGTGCCGGCAATCCAACGGAGCGAGGCTTTTTGCGGGTGACATCCAGATCGAGAGGCATGTGGGCCACGGTTCCTGCTTCACTCATGCCGAACCCGTGGGAGATGCATATGCCAGCGGCGACGCAGCGCAGCGCCAAGGGTTCGGGCAGTGGCGCTCCACCGACGAACAGTCCTTTCAGTTGCGCCAGGTCTGCCGCGGGGAAGGAAGGATCGTCAAGCAGCACCTGAGCCATTTGCGGGACGCAGAAGTAGTGGGTGACACCAAGCACGCGATCGCCGAGCCGCTGGAGGGTTTCGTGAGGCGTGAAACGGTCCGAAATCGCCAGGGTAGCGCCTGCGTAGAACGAACTTCGCACCACAGCCGACAGCCCGATGACATGGAACATGGGCGCGTCGCACAGCATCACCGAGTCTGGGCCAACCTGGCCCACGTGCGAAAGGTTGAAGGCGCCGAAAAAGAGGTTCGTGCGCGTGACAATGACGCCCTTTGGCTTTCCCGTGGTTCCCGAGGTGTAGAGCAATGTACAGGCCGCGTCCAGTGCGGCAAATCGGTCTGCCCCGGGCTCCGCAGCGCTGACCGCGGATCGAAACGCGTTGTTGCCGGGCGAAATCTTGAAGGTAGCGACCGAGGGAAGGCCGGACGCGGCTTCCGTCGCGGCGCCGCCAAACTCGTCTTCGTACACAAACAGCTGCGGGCGAGCGTCGTCCAAAAGCAGCCTCAGTTCCGGGCCGGCGAGGCGACAATTGAGAGGAACAAAAATAGCACCGGTGCGTTCGCAAGCGTAGTGCAGCAGGACCACGTCGATACTATTGCGCGCCAGCACGGCAACTCGTGCACCGATTGTCGTTCCGAGCACTCGGGTCAGCAGACCGGCGCACTTTGCGATCAGGCGATCCAACTCCCGATAGGTGAGGCGCTCGCCCGTCCTGAATTCCAGGCACGCCGTGCGGTTGGGCCGAACGCCGGCGTGATACTGAATGGGATCCTTTTCGAACCATGCAGGAGTGTTTGACATCGCCGTATCAGCTTTGATGGAGTTCAGCGTCTCCTGAGTATGATCTCGCGACTGGCTCTGAGGCTGTCCGTAAAGGAATGCTGCTGCTGCAGGATTGCCGCCCCGCGCCTGCCTTCTCCTATTTCCGGGCTCGCGTCCGTTTATAGGGACCGAGGCCGGGACGGAAACTCTTTTCGTCGAGGAATTGTTTCATCCCTTCCTGACGTGCTTGCCCCTCAACCAGCCACAGTTGCTCCTGCTTGGCCGTGAGATAGTCTTCTGAGGCTTCCCACGTGAGATCGCGGCATCTCTTGAAGGCGTCTTTGGCTGCCTTCAGGACCTGCGGGTCTTTCTGCAACAGCACGTCCGCCAGCTCCCGGGTGCGCTTGCGCAATTGCGCCCGCGGCACTGCCTCGTTGACGAGCCCCATCGCCGCTGCCTTGCGACCGTCGAACGTCAATCCGGTCATGACGTAATAGAGAGCGTCTCGGTGCCGCATCGTTTCTGCTACGCCTCGCGACACGTTGCCGGCTGGGATAATGCCCCAGTTGACCTCGGACAAGCCGAATTGCGCTTCCTCCGCCGCAATCGCGAGGTCGCACGAGATCAACGGGACGAACGCGCCGCCGAAGCACCAACCGTTCGCCATCGCGATCGTCGGTTTCTCGAAGTACCTCAACCTGCGCCACTGCCATTCGTAGGCCGTTCGCCGGGCCTTCTGCGTCACGATGCGCGGCTTGCCCTCCATATCCCGGAAATATTCTTTCAAGTCCATACCGGCCGAGAACGCTTCGCCTTCGCCTGTCAGAACGAGGACGCCGCAACGATCATCGCCCTCGAGTTCATCCAGCACTTCAAGCATCCGTGAATTCAACGCCGGATTCATGGCGTTGCGCTTTTCCGGCCGATTCAGAGTGACCCATGCCACTCCTTTTTCGAATTCGATCCGAACCAAATCATCCTTCGCCTTCGTCGTAGTGGATGCCATCAAGTCATTCTCCGAATTAGTCTGTTTGCCGATGCCGGCTGGGTGAACGGTCGTTCTTTCCGCGGCCAGGCCAGAAAGCGAAATGCAGCTGCAATTGCAGCGATCGATTATCGCTCGATTCTCCCGGCGCGCTACCCTAAAACTTCGCCGGCCATTGGATTCCTCAAGCGCTCTCCCATATGCCCGGGCCGTCGTCCTCTTCGTCTGGCTCGATTTCGTCTGTATCCGTAGCCGCGATCGGTGTCACGCGGCGCATTTGGAAACCCTGGGCCGTATCTACGAATCCGGCTTCCTGGAGGAATTTCCCCAGGAAATGTGCCCGCGCCGGAGCCCCGTTGACCTCGCCGATCAAGAGTCCCGAACCGAGGCTGCGGCGGCGAACGGCGGTCTCGCCTAGTTTCTTGGCGAGCGATCGCGCGACTTCACTTCGCTCGGGCTCCGCGTCCGGAAGAAAGACGCGGACAGAGCGATTGTGGCGCCGCAGAAATGCCGCCATGCGTCCCTTGATCAAGATCACCCCGGCTCCGCTCACGCGCGCCATCGCCGGACGTTCCGCGTCCTCGGATTCCGCTTCTGGTCGCGGCCACGCTAGCAGAGTGCCGAATGGATTGGCCGGATCGGAGGCGGAAAGATATACGACGTCTCGAGAAGACGAGTCGGCACGCAGGCCGCGCAACATGTCCACAGCCGCCGGCATCGCGAACTGCGAAGCTCCCAGTCCGGCGACGAACATGCCCCGGCGAATCCGGCCACTCTCCTCCATGGTTCTCAACGCGGAATAGATCGTGGGATAACCGCCGGGAATGTCTTCCGCGATGGCGGTTTCGCGCATCACGATGCCGTGGCGCGCGAGCAACTGCTGCGCGATGTTCGCACTCCAATGCGTCGCGGTTAGGGGAGCAGGCACGCGTGCCTCGATGAGCGACCACCGTCCCTGCGCCGGACCTCCCGCCGAAACGCGAGACCGCACGCGCCGCAAATACTCGGGGGAGCCCGGCTGTCCGTCGGACACACTTGCTCGGTTTCGCTTCGCATCGCGCGGGCGAATCCAGTGCCGCAACGGTTCGAACGTGTCGTTCGTAATACGGCCAGACCAGACCAGCTCCCACAGGGCATCGAGCGTCTCGCCCGGGAATCCACCGCCGCACGCCGGATGTATATCGGCGAAAAAAGAAGCGCCATGCCGCGCCAAAAACTCGACAACCCGCAGCGCGCGATCGGACAGATCGGCTTCGTTGCTCCGAACCTCCCGCGGCGGAAGCAGCCGTGGCAGCGACGTAGTCAGATATAAGGCGATGCGACCATCCCGTTCGCCAATCCGCTCGATTCCAGCCCAGACCACCTCGCCTGCAGCCATCAGCGCATCGAGATCACCCGGCTGGTAATCCCGGATACGCGCCGGAAGAATGTCGCGTTCTAGCTCCGACGCCAGAACGGCAGCGCCCTGTAACGCCTCGATGCTGTCGAGCAGGGCATCCAGCCCGCACCGCGGCGCCGCGACACCCTGCCAACGGGCGCTGAAGCGCGCAAACGTGTGCGGCTCGACCGGCTC
>DATLWP010000307.1:0-10825 GCA_035576265.1 Candidatus Polarisedimenticolia bacterium | reverse complement strand
GACGGACGCCGGCCTGCTGCTTTCCGAGTACGCCGACCGGATGCTGAACCTGCGCGAGGAGATCCGCAAGGGCATGAAGGAATTGCGAGGACTCGAGCGCGGGCAGCTTTCGCTGGGCGTCAACGAAAGCTCGATCCACGCTCTGCTGCCGGCCCTGGACCATTACCGCGCGCTTCACCCTGGAATTCACATCCGGGTGCACCGCGTGTTTTCGCGCGACGTGCCCCGCGAGGTGCTGAACCATCACCTCGACATCGGCGTGATTTCGTATCTTCCCGAGGAGCGCGAATTGGCGACCGTCGAATTTTATCGCGACTCGCTCGCGCTGGTGGTTTGGCCGGGCCATCCTTTGGCGAAGCGCCGAGAGGTGGATATTTCAGAATTGGGCCAGGCGACGTTTGTGGCGCACATCGTCGAATCGCCCTACCGTCAGCGCGTGATCCAGATGTTTGCCCGCCATCGGGTGCCGCTGCACATGGACATCGAAATGCCGACGATCGAAAGCATCAAGCGCTGCGTGGAGATGAAGCGGGGCGTGGCGATCGTGCCGCGGATGTGCGTGGAGCGTGAGATTGCCCGAGGAGTTCTGCACGACCTGCGCATCCGCCAGATGCGCATCACGCGGAAGCTCTATCTGGTGTACCGGCAGGACCGCCCGCTGAAATCGGCGGCACAGGAACTGGTCGAAATGGTACGCCGGAAGCCGGTGCGCGCCGCGCACACGCGCCGCGAGCGAGGGCGCTCCTAACCAGCGGCTAGAAATCCGCAGTGAGACGCAGTGAGTAGCTGCGCGGTGGGGCGATGGCATTGCCGGAGAAGAGGCCGGCGAAATCGAGCAGGTTCAGGCGGTCGTTGAGGTTCTGGCCATCGGCCTGCAACTGCATTTTCAGATGATCGGACTTGTAGATTTCCGCCCCCAGGGATACGTTGACCGAAAGATTGGGCCGGACGCGGGCTCGCGCGAAATTGACGCGGTCCACCACTGCCTGACCATATTGTGCGAGCGCCCGCTCCTCGCAAGTACCGATGTCCGCAGCAGGGCATTCGAAGGCAATCGGGAGACCACTGCCGTACTCGCTGCCTCCGGCAATCCACAGACGCGGAGCGACCTGATAACGCAAGCGAAAGCGAAGCGTGTTGCGCTGATCCTGCGAGACCGGGACGTGTCCCGTCACGTCGGTGAGCGCGCTGGCAGCCTGATCGCCGAGAAAAAGCCCACCCGTGACCGGGAACCAGACGTTGCCTACCATGTAAGAATAACTCACGAAACCCGAGAGGCCGCGCCAATTCGGCAGATCGATTTTTCCTTCTGAGCCGTAAAGAATGGCTTTGCGGAAGGCGATGGGAAAGCTCACGGCTGTATTGGCGATTTGGTCGTCGTCCGCGAAGTTATCGAAGAGCCGCCGATAATAATTGGCGCTCACCTTGAATTTGCGGGAAAACGCTTTCGTCAACCCCACCTCGTAATAATTGGCGTGCGAAGGTTCCACGGCCAGTCGCAGAACGTTGGGGTTCAACGACTCCACCAAGGGCGAACTCGAGAGGAGCAGATTTTCGGAAGACGGCGTCTGAAAGATGCGGTCGTACGAAGCATGCACGACGAGATCGACAGACCGAAAGTAGCGCGCAACGGAAAGACGAGGGCTCACGGCCTGGTGGTTGACGACGAGCTGATAGTGGTCCCAGCGCAGGCCTGCGCTCACGGTCCACCGACCGACGTGGATCAAGTCCTGCACATACGCCGATTGCTCGAGATCGGGACGGCTGCCCGCGCTCGGATAGCCATCCGGAAACGTAAACACGGGCGGGGTACCGGGATCAAAACGCGCGGGATCCGTGATGACGTAGTCGAGATTTTCGTGCAGAAAGACATTGTCCGACTCGACGCCGGCCTTCCATTCGTGGACACCACGATGCATGACGATGCTCGCGTTGAAGTATCCCTCGCGAGACCAGTTGCGCTGAAAGACGATGACGGGCGTGGAGAAGGGATTCGAATTCAGATTGCTCGCATTATCGCGCACCATTCCGCGAACGCTGGCTACCATATCGGGCGAAAACGTGTGCTGGTAGGAAACGGTTCCCATCGTTTCGAAGTCGTTCCCATCCTGAAGCTGGCCCGCAGCCTGCTGCACGAGCTCGTTGGGAACCTGGAAGCGCGAGAGCGAGTGCCGGACGATAAAGCTCAGGCGATCACCGGCCGTGAGGTCGCGTTCATAGTTAACGGAGAAGTCGCCTGTAGTGCCCCTGTTGGTGAAATTCTGAGGGACCACGGGATTGAGATAGTGACTTGTGCCACTTCCCCCGGCGCTGAAGCCGAGGGTATTCTTGCCCCAGACGCCTTGCCCCTTCGCGAAAGCCCCGGCGGTATCGAAACTGCCGCCGGAAAGTACGGCCTGCCCGTGAAAACCCGGCCGCTCGTCCTCGAGTGTGTTGATTTCGATGACGCCCCCGAGCTTTCTTCCGTATTCGGCGGGAAATCCCGATGTGTAGACGGCCATGGACTGAACGTCGTCGGCCGAAATTTCCGGGCCGGAGCCGGGAGAGCGGTTGTCCGTGAGAGGAATGCCGTCGACTACGAATTGCGTCTGATATTCCGAGCCGCGCGGGTGAAGCACGGCATTGCCTTCGTAGAGCCAACCCGGCTGCGAATTCACCAGATCCTGCAAAGAGCGGCCGGGCAAGGAGCTTTGCCGGTTCTGAATCGTCTCGGAACCGACGCGGCTGACCGATCCCGCACGGTACGGGTCGATCAGCGTCGCCCCGGCGGTGACGGTGACGCTGGTGCTGACGGCGGACAACGAGAGGCGAATGGTGTGCTCCGTCGGAAGCGCCGACCGAATCTCGACGGCTTCCGATACTTCGGCGAAGCCCGCCTCGTGAATCTTGAGCTGATAGACGCCGAAGGGGAGGCGCTCGATATCCAGGTTGCCTGCGTCATCGGTGGTAAAAGTATTGCGGTATTGATTTCCTTGGCTCGAAATTTCGACCGTGGTCTTGGCCCCCAGGCCCGAGGGGTCGATCACCTTCAGCCGCAACTCGCCCATGTTGCTCTGGGCGCAAAGCGCGGACACGGCGAGGCAGAAGAGGACCACATATCTCTTGATACAGGCGCGGCATTTGGTCATCAGAGCAGTTCGTCCGTTCCGGCGGCGCGGTGGCCCTGGGTCAAAACGAGACTTTGAAATGGGCGCGACTCCCTGCGGTCCCCGTCCTAGTATTCCTCGATTGGCTGTTTTGTTCAGCCCTTATTTTTAGATATATGATGCTCGTTTGATGTCGACCGTGTAGTTGGCGGCAGGCAAAGAAGGAGAAGCATGCGACGCACGGCTTTCGCTGGAATCATCGTTTTTTGTTTTTGCTTGGGTCCTGCGGCGCTGGCAGGCACTCCCGACGGGCCTGCGCTTTACAGGCAGAAGTGCGCGGCGTGCCACGACCATCCCGAGGGACGGGTTCCTGCTCGAGACATGATGGCCGGGCTGCCCGCGCAACAGGTGATATTCGATCTGACGTTTGGCGTCATGCAGCCGCAGGGCCTGGGGTTGAGCGCCGAGGAGATTGCGGCCATCGCGACGTTCGTCACGGGCAAGGCATCCACGCCGGGCGCCCAGCCGAATCCAGATGCCAATCGCTGCGCCAATTCGGATCAGCCGAGCCAGTTCGATGAGGCGGGTTGGAACGGGTGGGGCCACGATGTCGAAAATTCGCGGTATCAACCGAACCCTGGAATCAGGCCCGATGACGTGCCGAAACTGAAGGTCAAATGGGTCTTCGCATACCCGGGTCCGCTAGTAGGCGCCCAGCCCACGATCATAGGCGATCGGCTCTACGTCACGAGCACAACCGGCCTGGTCTATTCGCTGAACGCTCAGACCGGCTGCACGTATTGGACGTTTCATGCCGAATCGGAAATCCGGGCGGCTATGAGCGTGGGGTCGCTCGGGAAGAGCGCGCCGGGAAAGGCTGTCCTGTATTTTGCCGATTTGATGAAAGCGTACGCTTACGCCGTGGATGCCAGCAACGGCAAGCTGCTGTGGAAGACGAAACTGGACGAGCATCCGCTGGCGCGGATTACGGGCGCTCCTACGCTCTATAACGGCCGGCTGTATGTGCCGGTCTCCTCGCAAGAGGAGGGTTTCGGCGCGGTGGGCACGTATGCGTGCTGCACGTTTCGCGGAAGTGTCGTCGCGCTGAACGCCCACACGGGCAAAGTCGTTTGGAAAGCCTACACGATCAAGGAAAAACCGCGGCCATTCAAAAAGAGTTCGACCGGCGTACAGATGTACGGCCCGGCCGGTGCCGCCGTCTGGTCGGCTCCGACGGTCGATGTGAAGCGGCATGCGATTTATGTTGCCACGGGCGACTCCTACACCGATGTCGACACCAATATCTCGGACGCAATCATCGCCCTCGACATGGACACAGGCCGAACGCGGTGGATTCGTCAAGTGACTGCGCGCGACAACTACCTGTTCGGCTGCTCGGTGCCCGGAAAGGGTATCTGCCCGGATCCCGTCGGCCCGGATTATGACTTCGGAAGCTCGCCGATTCTCACCAAGCTGCCAAACGGAAAGCAAGTGATCCTGGCCGGCCAAAAATCCGGGATTCTCTATGCCATGAATCCAGATGACCGCGGCAAGGTTCTGTGGCAAGTTCAAGTCGGACCGGGCAGCATGGGCGGCGGCATATTGTGGGGCTCGGCTACGGACGGGCGGACGATTTACGTTCCCATTGCGAATCGAGCGGACAGCAGTCTCACCGCGCTGACGGTCGCCGAAGGGAAGATAATCTGGCACAAGCCCGCTCCCAAGGGAGTATGCAGCTGGGGAACGCAGGGCTGCGCGGGAGTTGAATCGGCAGCGGTGAGTTTGATCCCGGGAGTGCTTTTCTCCGGCTCCACGGACGGGCACTTGCGCGCCTACTCAACCAGGGACGGGTCGATCGTTTGGGATTTTGATACCGCGAAGACATACGACGCCGTCAATGGCGTAGCCGCGTACGGCGGCTCGCTGAACACGGCCGGACCAACTATGGCGAACGGCATCCTGTACGTGAATTCGGGAGAGGGTCGGTTCAGTGGCCGGCGGGGAAACGCGCTGATTGCGTTTAGCGTAAACGGAAAGTGACGTCGCAGTAGGACGAGCACTGCGTGCGCCGGGCGAGTTCGCTACTCCCAGCCGGTCGGGGCCTTGTAGGGCTCTGTTACAATCACCGCGGTAATTTAGCGAATCTTGCGGTCCTTTACTCTAAACAGCTCCGCGATGGCCGTGCTGTTGGGCCACTGCGAGTAGCGCCCCATGGATACCTTGCCGTGGCCCGGCACTTCGATCGATTGCGCGGTCCCGGGATGATTGAAACGGACCATCGCCAGCACCAGTCCCCGCTCCGAATCCACGATCGGAAACCTGCGAGGACTCACCGTCTGGATATAGGTGAAAATTTTCGTATTGAACTGGTCCCTGCAGCCGAGCGCCAGAAGATTGAAGCCACCCGCACCGGGCAAACGGGCCGTGCTACTCGAGGTCACATTGGTGGTCTGAATGCCGTTTTCGATTCGGAGACAGTCCCTGTCGAATGGCACGATATCGCCGCTGCTTTGCTCGATCCCTTCGAAGTATTCGGCGACGATGGAGATCATCTCCTGGCGTGACGGGCGATCGGCGGGAGGAACCGTTTCGAGGAAGATTGGCCGAGGCTCGGTCAGCGCGTCGGTATTGAGAAAAGCCGTCGTTTGCTTGCGCGCGACGAGCGTTTCGATTTCCGTGATCCGCCGGTGCACGACCTTGAGGCGCAGCGCCAAAAGCGCGGGCGTGCCGTTCTCCTGGACCACGGCGAACGCACCCGCCCCGCCGTTCGCCGGTTCGTCGAAGTAGAGTTTGTAGGTTCCCAGGCCGCTGGCCGTGGCCCACAGGCCATCGCCCGGCTTTAGGCGTACGCCATCCTCGGTAAACTTCACCGATTTCGCCAGAGGCAGGCGGGAAGGATCGTGAGCGACGATGGCGGCGAGGTATTGGTCGACGAGCCCATTCAAACAGGCCCGGTCGCACTCTTCCTGCGCGGCCCAGATGATGGCACGGTGACCGGCGACGCCAATCAGGAGCGACGCTCCTAATGCAGCGGCCATCAAGAGGCGCGCTCGCATCCCTCCTCCGTTCGCTGAATTGCCTCGACCGCCCGTGATGTGCCCGCTAGAACTGCGGCTGGTCGGACATGGAATCTTCCCAACTGCTCCAACCCGAACCTTGCCCGTAGGGTGCTTGGAGGAGCACGGCCTCGATCTGGTGCAGCTGGCCGTTCTGGACCTTGAAGAGTTCCGCGATTTCCCATGTGAATGGTGTGGTCGGGCCAGCGGTCATGCGGCGACCGTCCGGCGTTTCGAAGTTGCGGGTGTCTCCGGCGGAATGATCGAAGAAAACGAAGCTAAACACGATCCCTCGCTCTTGATCCACGATCGGGAAGCGGCGATCGCGAATCCGCGTGACGAAGTGGAGCAAACCGGACCGAAACTGATCCGCGCAGGACCATCCGGCGGAATACATCGTCGGCTTCTGCGCGGGATCATAGCGTCGCGAAGGCGCCGGTCGCGGGGCGCCCGAGGGGCTTAGGCCGGGCATGGGATTTGGATTGTTCGTGGTCTGCATGCCGTTTTCGAGACGGTTGCAGTCATCCGCAAAAAAGGAATAGTCTCCCTTGCCGTCGTTCTGCTGCATTCCGGAAAAATACTTGTTTGCCGTCTTGATCAAATCGAGGCGCGACGCGCGCTCGGCCGCCGGAACGTCCGTCAGGAACGCGGGCCGCGGAGTGCCCATCTTCTCCAAATTCTTTGCGCCGTTTTGCGACATCTGGCCACGGGCCACAATCGTTTCGATCTCCGAGATTTTCCGGTTTTCGATCTTCAGGCGCAGAGCAATTATCACAGGCTGACCGGCCTCCTGCATCGTGCCTACGAAACCCACCTGTCCGGCCTGCGGATCATCCACATAGAGCTTATAAGTGCCTCTGCTGGTCGCCGTTCTCCAGAATCCGTCGCCCAACTCGAGCTTCTGGCCATTCTCGGTGAATTTGACCAGCTTGGTTGTAGGCAAGCGAGAGGGATCATGCGCCACCACCGCGTCCAGATACCGGTCGACAAATCCGTTCAGGCAAGCGCGGTCGCAATCGTTTGCAGCGCCCGCACTCGACTGTTTGCTCGAGCCCTGGACCTTGCTCGGCATGCCAAGGATCGTGGCGAGTAGCACCGTTCCCAGCGCGCCAATCACCAAAAGATTTCTGCGCATGATTCCCCCTTCGAAATTTTGTG
Source organism: Candidatus Polarisedimenticolia bacterium (assembly GCA_035576265.1). Lineage (GTDB taxonomy): Bacteria > Acidobacteriota > Terriglobia > Acidiferrales > UBA7541 > Palsa-295. The sequence goes on along the minus strand of DATLWP010000307.1, from coordinate 3,525 downwards.
TTTGCGCCGCTTGTATATCAGAAGATACGGGAGTCCGCAACCGAGGTCTCCCAACCAGCGGCGGCTGTCGTTTTCCCAGGTAGGCGGCCAGCTACTTCTGCGGTAACTTTCCGTTTGCGTCGCCAGGGGCGGTCTTCTTGAAGAAGTTGGAGACGTCCGGCATGGGAGTCTGCCCGGAGCCAGTCGCGGTGCCCCCGTGCGTTTGGTCCATGGGGGGATGGGCGAACTGGCCCCCTCCAGGTTGATTGCGAACCACGATCCAACCGCCGCCATGCCGTTCCAAGAAATACGTCATCAGCATGGATGTTCCGCCCTGCTTCAGACGGAATTCGGCGTTGGCCTGGGCCTGATCGCCATTGATGGAAACTTCGGTCAAATTCATATCCATCGCGGCCATGTTGATCCCTTTATTGCTGCCGAGGTGCTGCTGGATGGCTTGCGCGATGGCATCACGATCGCTTGCGGGCGCGCTCGAGACGGCGTTCGCTCCGGAGGGCGTGCTCGGGCTGGTAGCCGGTTTACTGCATCCTGCTGAAATGAGAAGCAGGAGCAGTCCGAGGTAGCTGACGGCCGACGATGGTTTCATGCGAGAGTCCTTTCCGAGCGCATAGGCAACATTTTCTACTCTCGACTCTACCAGATTTCCCGTAATGCTCGGAAGCGTTAGGCTTGCGGTCATCCCGAAGCACGGCTCGCCGGATAATCATCTACCTGCGAGTGTCAGCGCGGGGGCTGCCGGAGCAACAGCGCGTTTTGCCTCGTTGCTTCCCTCTGAAGTCATGTCGCGCATCCCGAACCCGACGCCGATCTTCTTGAGGAAGGCGGTGGGAGGCTCTCCACCGGCGAATACCCAGACGTAATCGTTGGGTATTTCCCGCGTCTCGCCTTGGACGTCCAGAATCACCGAGTTCTGCCTGAACTCCACGGGCATCGAGTTGAAGACGACCTCGACCTTTTTCGAGCGGATGCATTCGGCTATGCGTTGCGCATTTCGTTCCTTGATCCGAGTGAAACTATCCTTCCGATACGAGAGCGTGACCTTGTTACCAACCTGGTGCGCAAGCCCCATCGCTGCTTCGATGGCGCTGTCGCCTCCGCCAACGACCAGGATTCGCTTGTGGATGTAGTGATCCGCCTCGATCAGGCGGTACATCACCTTCGGCAGATCTTCCCCTTTGACCCCGAGCTTCCTGGGGCTTCCTGTCCGGCCCATCGCCAGTATCACCGCGCGCGAGCGGTATTGGCCCTGGTTGGTCCCGACGGTGAAGAGGCCGTCCGCGCTCTTCTTGATGTCCTCCACCTTCTCGCCCTTGCGAAACTTGAAATCCACTCGTTGCAGAACTTTGTTCCAGAAAGCAATAAGCTCTTCCTTGGAAAGCTCAGTCTTCTTGAACTTGCCGTACATCGGAAATTCCACCGGGCTGGTCATCACCATCTTCTGGCGCGGGTATTTCGCGACGGTGCCGCCGATTTCTCCCTCGTCCACGGTGACGTAGTTAAGCTTTTTCTCGATCGCGCGCAGCGACGCGCTGATTCCCGCGGGACCCGCTCCCACGATCAACACGTCGTAAACGTCTGGACTAGACCGGCCCGCACGAATGGCACTCAGTCGACTCGCGACGGTATCGATGCAGTCGCGCCCCTGCGCGATGGCATTCTTGATCAAAGCCAGGCCGCCGAGTTCGCCCGCGATAAACAGATTCTGGACGCTCGTCTCGTATTCGGGAGTCAGGTAGGCCATATCAGCGCCCATGCTGGGGCGCGCCATCACCATCGTGATAGCCCCGACAGGGCACGCCTCCGCGCATAGTGCGTGGCCGATGCACTTATACCCGTTGACGATCGCGGCCTTTCCTCCCACCATCGCGAGCACGTCGCCTTCCGGGCAAACCGTGGTGCAAGCAGCGCAGCCAATGCAGTACGTGGCATCAATATGCGGATGCTGTGCTTGCGGACCATCGGAGCGCAGCTTGCCCTTTTCAGCCGCCTCGCGTGCCCGCGCCTCGCTCTTCTTCATGTCTCGAAGATAACGGCGCACGAAAAACAGAAGCACCATCGCGGCAATAGCAAAGGAAATAAGCGTATTCATGTTCGTGTAAGGCGGCCCCTCCTGCGCGCCACCGTTTGACGCAAGTGCCGGATCGGCAAGGCGACCTGATCCCTACGTCAATCCAAGCAGCAGGAGATATCTCCGCAACTCGATTCTCCTACAGATAGCCCAAGAGCATGGCCGTCACGATGTGCAGAAGTGCCAAGACGACAAACGCATAGCTGAAGGGCCGGTGCACCACATGCCACAGCTGAAACACCTGCTGGGTCCGCGAAAGGAACACCATCCGCTTCGAGAGCGCCGCTTGCTGCCGGACCGCTTGGACCACCCGTTCGAGCTCGGTGTTGCTGCTCCGCAGGATGCCGCCGAGGCTGAGCAGCACCCCTCCAAAACCGAGCACGCGGCGCCGCAGCGAAGCGACGCGGAAGGGCCGCGACAGATCTAGCGCAAACATCCATAGCAGCGCACCGATCGCGGACTTGTGCTTCACCATCTCCAGGTCGGGGATGTGAAACGCAGCCACCAACTCGCCGGGCGCAAACAATTTCTGTGACGCCAGTTGATGGCTCAGGCTCACCTGCTCATCTTGCAGCTCCTGCCAGGTTAGCTCCGCCGCGTTCAGGTGCCGCGGAATTTGCGCATACAGATACCTGCCGACGACGCCGCTGAGCGCGACGGCGACCATGATCCAGAAGGCCATCCCGGCGATTCCTCGGAATTTGAACGATGCATGGAAGGCGATCACGATCGGCGCCGTGATGCCGAGCACGATGTGAAAATCCAGCCAGTGTTTCGTGGTGCCGATGCTGCCCAGCCATCCGATGCGCTTTCTGAAGTAGTAAAGATAGATCACCAGAAACATCGCGACGCCCAGCATGCCGAGCTTGATGCCGATCACCCCACTCGGCCGCAGCAGCGCATGTTTGGGCGAGAACGGGCGCTCCGCCGTGCCGAGCGTGTAGTAGTCAAACCCGTAGATGGCGATCGCCAGCAAGAATGCGACGGCCACAGCCCAAGCCGCGGCGACTCTCCGGCGATGTCCCCGTTCCTTATCGACGGCCTGCGTGGCGAGTGTGCGAATACTGGCATGGGTGATCATTCGCTGTTCGCTCCTGGGATGCTCACCGCAACCCTATATTTCCTGTAATCCGTAAAGTGATGAATGTTGCGCCAGTGCTGACGAGGAGTCTCGAGATCAATGGTGGCAGAGACGGGAAGCCATTGGGAATTCGTATCGCCCTTCAGCAGAACCGGCCCATACACGACCTCCGCCCGGATCGACTGCAGGCCCATGTCGCCGAGCGTGGATCCGGACTCGGCTTCGATTCGGTGGATCTGTCCCGTCGCCGGATCGATCCAAGCTGTGCCGCTGAGATCCACGGGCCGCTCCTGGTTGATCATCTGATACAGCAAGGGCGAGGGTGTTCCCGGGATGTATTCGAAGTGGATCCGCGCCAGCGTTTCGCCCTGCCACG
>DATLWP010000306.1:0-10322 GCA_035576265.1 Candidatus Polarisedimenticolia bacterium | reverse complement strand
CGAAAGATTGCAGACAAAGAGCTGCAGGGACTCGACCTGAGTTCATGGCGCGCGGCGCTCAACGGCGCCGAGTCGGTACGCGCGGAAACGATCGAGAGATTTGCGACGCGCTTTGCCCCGTATGGTTTCCACCGCGAAGCGCTCGTTCCGGTCTACGGACTGGCCGAAGCGTCCCTAGGTGTTTCGGCACGAACGATGGGATCGGGATACAGGGTGGATCGCATCCAGCGCAACGCATTTGAATCACAAGGCACAGCACTCCCGGCCGGGGCGGGCGATCTCGCCGCGCTTGAATTCGTCAGCGTGGGCAGGCCTCTGCCGGAAGTCGAGGTGCGGATTGTAGGAGCCGACGGTCGGGACGTTGGCGAGCGGATCGAAGGGCGGTTGTGGTTCCGTGGCCCGTCGGCGACCAGCGGTTACTATCGGAATCCCAAAGCGACGCGCGAGCTGGTGCGGGAAGGAGGCTGGCTTGATTCAGGCGACCGCGCCTATTGGGCGGATGGTGAGATTTACATCACGGGCCGGGCGAAGGACGTGATCATCAAGGCGGGGCGCAACCTGTATCCACACGAAATTGAGGATATTGCTGGGCACGTTCCCGGAGTGCGGACCGGATGCGTGGTTGCGTTTGGTGCGCCCGATGAGCGCAGCGGGACGGAACGATTGGTTGTCGTTGCCGAGGTGCGCCATAGCGCGGAGGGGAAGCGCGTCGCCGCGGAAATCACTCGTGCCGTGGATGAAGCGATGGGACTGCCGCCGGATCTGGTGCAGGTGCTTCCACCGCAGTCGATCCCGAAAACTTCGAGCGGAAAACTACGCCGCAGCGAGACGCGGAGGCTGTACCTCGCAGGACAGCTCGGAAAGAAGCTGGCACCACCCTGGATGCAGGTGGCGAAACTCGCCGCACGCAGTGCCGTGCCGCGTGCGTGGGAGTTCCTGGAACAGGTCGTCAAGCGGGCGACGGAAGTTCTGTATGGTGTGTGTGCAGTTACTGGCTTTTCACTCGTGCTCATCCCGCTGTGGTTGATCGTGGCGGCCACGCCGGATCGGGAGCGCGCTGCTAGGCGGACGCGAATGGGAGCGCGGCTGATGCTGATCGCGGCGGGCATTCCCGTACGCGTGGTAGGGGGCGAGATTCTTGCCGAGAAAACTGAATCGGAGTCTTGGATTTTTGCCCCGAATCATTCGAGCTATCTGGACGTTCTCGTGACACTAGCCTTTTTGCCAGGCGGCGTGCGGTTCGTTGCGAAGAGCGAGGTCGCGACGATGCCGCTGGTCGGAACTATCACGCGCCGGAGCGGGCAGTTCGCCTTTGACCGCGGCGACCCGCAGGCACGAATCGAGCAAGCCGCGGAGGTGGACGCGGCTCTCAAACGAGGGGAATCGGTCGTAGTTTATCCCGAAGGGACGTTTACACCCATCGTGGGTATTCGACCTTTTCAGCTCGGGGCATTCAAGGCCGCGGTGGACACCGCGCGACCGATCTGCCCCGTAGCCGTGCGCGGCGCGCGCCACATACTCCGGGATGGAACTTACTTGCCGCGCCCGGGGCGCGTGACCGTGACGCTCGGGCCGCTCGTGACGCCCGACGCCACGGCGGGCGATCACTGGCGCGAGAGCATTCGCCTGCGGGACGCGACGAGGGAAATCATCGCGAGAAACACCGGCGAGCCCCTGCTTTAGGAAAAGTCGGCACTTTCATTTGGCCGCGCGAATGTCAGGCGAGCGTCTCGGCTATGAGTTCGCGGACGTGTTCGGCGATGGCCGGGGCTGAGGTCAGGCCGGGCGATTCGATCCCCATCAAGTGCACCGCGCGGGGAATCTCGGGGTCTCGCTCAATTATGAAATCTGGCATGCCTTTTGCGTGAGACTGGCTACTAGCAGAATTCGCGGGAGGACTGAGCTTGGCGCGGATACCCGAGTAGGCCGGAACCAGGTCAGAAGGTTCGATTTCGGGCAGGAGAAGCTTGGCTCCCTGAGAAAATGTCTCGATGGGCTCTCGATCACCCTCGTAATCGTCTTTGTCCTCGATATAGCGCGCGGTGGGACCCACGAGAACCGTGCCCCATACTGTCTTAGTCAAGTGCACGCCCAGGCTCAAGCCAGCGGGATGAGGCAGGGGATAGACGAGACCGCGAACCCAATCTTGTTTGGCGCGCACGAGTTCGCAGTACTCTCCGCGAACCGGGTAGATGCGGTGCCGAGCCATCTTCGAACCGAGCATGGCCGCCACTTCATCGGAGAAGAGTCCGGCACTGTTCACGAGGCACCGCGCCTCGATATCTCCGGCTGCACTTACTACGCGTATCCCGCCGGTTGAGGCTTCCAAGCGCTCGACCTTAGCTTGCGTGACGATATGGGCGCCATGGTCCGCGGCCACGCGCGCGTAGGCTTTAACCAAGTCCTCACTCGCGACGATGCCTGTCGAAGGTACGTCTAGGGCCTGAAAGCCTTCAACGTGGGGTTCTCGATGGCCAATGGCTGCGCGGTCGATGATCCGTAAGCCTTCGACGCCATTGGCGCGGCCGTTTTCCATCAGCGCTGCGAGTTCGGGCAGTTCGCTCGCGGAGGATGCGATCACGAGTTTCCCCGTGCGGCGATGGGGAACGCCGTGAGCGGCGCAGAACTCGTAGGTCAACTGGTTGCCGCGAAGACAGTGTTTGGCCTTGAGCGAACCGGGTGGATAGTAGATGCCGGAATGGACCACACCGCTGTTGCGCGAACTCGTGCCCATGCCGAGCTTCGGAAGCGCTTCGAGCAAGAACACATCGCTCCAACGCATGGCGCACGCACGGGCAATCGCGCAGCCCACTACGCCGCCGCCGATGATGACAATGTTGGCTTGATCCATCGCTAGTTCCCAAATTTGAGCGTGCTTGAATCCGTTAACCGGCTGAAAGCGCCACTCTCCGCGTTAATCCAAAGGCTTCCCGCGAGCCCCAACAGAGACCCTAGGACGACATTCCCGAGTGAGATTGCGCTGCCAGTCGACCGAACCAGGATGATCTCGAGCATTAGGGCCGGTGGCAGGAGGCCAAACACTATGAACAAACATCTGCTGATCGGCTGCGCAACTAAGTTTCTCCACGCCAATCCGAGGAGACAGCCAGCCGGAAGAAACACAAGTGCGTAAAAAATGTAATGGTAGCCCTCCAATTCACTCGGTTTGATCCGGCGAATCAGCTGTGCCAAAACTGTTCCGGGGCCCAGGCGGTAGGCGCGCTCCTCCTTCCCATCGATGTAGAGGGAGAGATTTGAACCATCGTATGAGAAAAGAATGTCCCGCGGGTGTGTGTTGGCAAACACATTCGAGATCCTCCAGGCCAATTTGAAACGCTTTATGGAAAGGGGGCTGCGAAGCCAGAAGACCAGGGTCGAGTCGTCTTGTCGAACCTCCAAATTCACGGGCTGCGGGATTCGCGAGATGGATACGATTCGGCCAGTACCCCCGTCCACATCGGCGGGCTTGCAAACTATTCGAACCGAGAACTGTTGGGTCCTCTGCAAATCTTTCACCAGCGCCGATACTGAGCCGTGCGATACCAGCCAGGACTTACCGTCCAAGACAGTGCCTTCGGAAGCGGACAGGACGGGCGCGCTTGGTGTCCAAGAAAGGTCGGGAAGAAAATGCCGCTCGTCTCGGAAGGGCGAAAGGCCCGAGAATTCGTACTCGGCGAGTGGAACGGGTTCGACTCTCTTGCTGGACCCTCGCGCGGCGAGTCCCTGAATAGATTTGCGAGGGAGAGCGCGATCCCAGATTTGGAGCCGGAGGATCTCGCCCTTCCAGGCGGAGCCCAATCGGCCCGAGGCTGTGTTGCCGACCACCAGCAGAGCGTCCGGACTCCAGTTGGTCATCTGGGATTCTTTCTGCAACGGGATGGAGATGGCGAACCATACCGCAAAATATGCGCAAAGAACCACAACGGCTCGCGGCAACGTGAGGAAAGTGGCGAGGGCCCTCTCGCCAGCCGAAAGAGTGCTAAGCACCGGTCTGCCGCACAGCTCAAAAAAAAGGACTCCGACGACAGCACCCGTTGAATTCGTAAGAATGTCTTCCCACCCTGAATCTCGAAACGGAGTGTACGCTTGAACGAACTCGATCGAATAGGAAAGCAACGCGCCTGCCGCGAGAGCCAGACCCAGGGTGGCTACCCATGACTTGCCTCGGTCACGAAGACTTTCCGCAAGACCGAACCCAAAAGGAACGAAGAGCAGGACATTGAGGAAGGCATCGAGAAGCCCTGCATCTTTTCCCCTACTGGCGAGGACGTGAGGAAAGACGCTGCCAGCCCAGTGCCGAGCGAAGCTAAATCGAAAGGGGTACAGAGTAAGGAAGAAGATGCCCGCTATAGCTGCAATCAGGATTCGATGGGACCAGCCGGAAGCGATGGGCGAATCAATTGAAATCGTCGGGGCGTCTGTCATCGTTCGTTGCGCTCGTCCATCGCTGCCTAAGGCAAGTCTAGCATGAGTCCAGTCGCGACCTGTCCCTGCGGTACAGTCGACAAAAACCGTCCATAACCGCGCTGGATTTGATACAAGTCCTTATCGCTGCGTACGTTTTAAACGGTGATTTAGCACCCCTCAGGACAGCCTCGTGCGCATCAAGGACAGGTCTTCGATAGACCTCTTAGACAGGTGAAGATGCCTGTTCTTTCTTTGGTCCCCTGTCCAGTAGATAAGCGCACGCCGAGGTTCCTAGACTGTACGTGCCATGAAATCGCACGTACGAAGCCAAGATTACAGGTTCGCTGTTGCGAACATAAGGAAACTGAGCCGTTCTCTAATTCATCGGGGTTTCTCCGCTCTTCTTGTGGCGCTCGTGGCCATCGGACCTATCATTGGCCTTTCCGGTTGCGCGGGTTACGTCACACAAGCGGGTTCCACCGGGCAGCCGGGAACGCCTGGAGCGGGGGTTCTGTCGGCCAGCCCAAACAGTCTCAGCTTTGGGAATGTCGCGGTTGGTAGTAGTGCCACGCAGAGTGTGAGCGTCACAAATACCGGCGCGGCGGCTGTGAATATCTCGCAGGCGACCGTTACGGGCTCCGCGTTCAGCATAGTGGGTGGAAACCCTTCGTCGTCGATACCGGTCGGCCAAAGCACAACGGTTCAAATTCGGTTCGCCCCACAATCATCAGGAGCCGCCACTGGGAATCTGACGGTGACGAGCGATGCTTCCAACTCACCGCTCACGATTTCGTTCGGCGGAACCGGTACACAGCCAGGGCTGACGATTTCACCGGCATCGCTAAATTTCAATAACGTGACTGTTGGGCAGAGCAGCAGCCAGAACGTGACGCTGACGAACAGTGGAAACGCGGATCTGACGCTGAACCTTGCGACAATTTCGGGGTCTGGCTTCGGAATGAGCGGTTTGTCGCTACCGAGAACTCTGACGGCGAGCCAAAGCCTGACGTTCAGCGTTCAATTCACTCCAAGTTCTACCGCTGCTGCGAGTGGAAGCATTCAATTCACAGATAATGCTCCGGGTTCGCCACAGACCCTCACGATGACGGGTAGCGCCGTGGCGGCGAACAGCACGCTAACCGCCAATCCGGGCAGCGTCAACTTCGGCAACGTGGTCGTCGGAAGCACAAGCACACAGACCATCACGCTGACAAATTCCGGGACTGTTTCGGTGACGGTGAATCAGGTCAGCACGACCGGGGCGGGCTTTAGCACGAGCGGCATCACTGCGGGGCAAAGCATCGCCGCAGGTGGGAGTGCCTCTTTCACCGCAAGGTTCGCTCCCACGGCGGCAGGGACCGCTTCTGGGAATATCACCCTCACGACAAGTGCCGCAAATCCGACGGTCTCCATCGCGTTGAGCGGGACCGGAACGCAAGGAACGCTGGCGGCGAATCCGTCGAGCATCAATTTCGGAAGCCTGCTGGTTGGCAGCAGCGGGTCCGTGTCCGTTACGCTGTCAAATCCTGGAACGGCTCCGGTGGCGATTTCCGCAGCCAGCATCACGGGCAGCAGCTTTTCGATGGCCGGGTTGACTGTCCCTCAGAGCATCAATCCGGGACAAACGAGCTCGTTTACGGTCACCTTCTCGCCGACCGCTGCGGGCACGGCGAGTGGCACGGTATCGATCACGAGCAACGCTCCCGGTTCGCCGCTCAATATCAGTCTAAGTGGCTCCGGAACCACGACGCAAGCGCAGCTAACCATCAGCCCGACTTCCGTCGCTTTCAGTAGCGTCAATGTGGGCAGCAACGCCACGCAAAGTGTGACGCTAACCAACACAGGCAACGCGTCGTTAAACATCACTGCGGCTACCATTGCGGGCTCAGGCTACAGCATGAGTCTGGCCGCACCGTTGACCATCAACGCCGGGCAGAACACTACTTTCACGGTCACCTTCGCGCCAGCGTCGGCTGGCAGCGTTTCGGGGAGCATCACCATCACGAGCAACGCTCCCGGTTCGCCAGCGACGATTTCCTTGGGTGGAACGGGCGTTCAGGCGCAGATCGCTGCTTCGCCCTCGAGCGTAAGCTTTGGAAACGTCGTGGTCGGTACCAGCAACTCCCAGGCCGTAACTTTGACGAACAATGGCAACGCGACCCTCACATTCTCACAGGTCACTGTGACAGGAGCGGGCTTCAGCGTCACGGGGCTCTCGACAGCGACCACGATCGCGGCGGGTGGCAGGGCTACGTTCAACGCCGTTTTCGCACCGGCATCTATCGGGACAGTGAACGGCTCGATTGCGCTAGTGACTAATGGCTCCCCGGCACAGCTGACGATCAGCCTGACAGGGACGGGACAGGCCGCGACCTACGTGCTCGGGGCAAACCCGACGAGCCTGAACTTCGGCACCGTTGCGGTGGGCAGCAGTACTTCGCTGGGCGTAACGCTGAGCAACACCGGGAATTCAAACATCACCATCTCCGGCGTGACCGTATCCGGTACGGGTTTCAGTGCAAGCGGTGTCACGTCGGGCTTGATTTTGACGCCCGGCCAAGCAGCAACGCTTACGGTTCAGTTCGCGCCAGCGGGCACCGGGACTTCGACGGGCAGCGTCAGTGTAGCGAGCAATGCCACGAGTTCGCCGACTACGATTCCCCTATCCGGTGCGTCACATTCGGTGACATTGTCTTGGACAGCCAGTACGTCCGCGGGCGTGTCCGGGTATTACGTTTATCGGGGCACGATATCGGGGCAGTACACGAAGCTCAATCCCGCGGCTCCGGTGTCGACCACGCAGCTGACATTTACCGATACCAGCGTACAGTCCGGAACGACTTACTACTATGCCGTGACAGCTGTTGACTCGAGCAACGTGGAGAGCACGTATTCGAATCAGGCGACGGCTACAATTCCATAGATGCCGCGGACTGACTGAATTTCGAGAATTGAGGGCAGGAGAATTGCCAACACCTGCCGCCTGATGGAAAAGGGTCTTCCCGTCGGCAAGCTAGAATGCTGTCCTACCGGACAGGTTGCAGGACCTGTCCCAAATGTGTACCTGCGTCCAGTAGTTCTGGGCCACACCTCCGGGCCACAATGCCCTTGGCCATGGGGGAAGTCGCATCTCCGGCGAAAGCGCGAAATCACCCGCAGGTAAGGCGCGTTCGGCGGGGTTTGTGCGCTGATGTTGAGATCCTGGCGCTGGCGATTGCGCTCGTCGGAATGCTCGGAAGCGTCGGGTGCGTTGGCTTGTCTGGCACACCAAGCAGTGGCGGCACGTCAACAGGAGGGGGAACCTCAGGGGGCGGGGGAGGGACATCGACAGGCGGCTCCGCCGCTGGTCAATTGTCGGCGAGTTCGACGAGCATAAATTTCGGGAATGTGACGGTTGGCACGTCAACGGCGCAGCTGATAACACTGACGGACACAGGCAGCGCGAATGTGACCATTTCGAGCGTTTCCGCCACGGGTAGCGGGTTCAGCGCAAGCGGTGCCTCGAACGTGATCTTGACACCGAACCAATCGGTCACTGTTTCGGTGAACTTTAGCCCTACCACTGCGGGGGGTGTAACGGGCCAGCTTTCCATATCGAGCAACGCCACAAACTCCCTGTTGCAGGTTGCGTTATCCGGTACAGGCGTCGCGCCGACGGTGCAACACTCCGTGACTCTCAATTGGCAGCCGAGCACTTCCCAGGTGATCGGATATTTCGTCTATCGAGGGGCGCCATCGGGCGGAGCTCTCTCGAAGCTCAATGCTTCGGCAGAACCTTCCACCACCTACACGGATAGCAGTGTGGCAGGTGGTCAAAGCTACGTCTACGCGGTGAGCGCCGTGGATTCCAATAACGTTGAGAGCGCGTATTCGAACCAAGTCTCCGTGACGGTTCCCAGTCCGTAGACGGCACGCGCGCTTCGGTTCACGCAGTCTGAGGCATTCGCCTTCGCTGCGGCGCGCGAACTCAGCAATGCACGATTTTTTCCCGATGCTGTTTCACATGGCGGGTAGCATTGCGCGTGTCCACGACCAGCTTCGAGCTGCGAACTATGGCATCGTAATCGTACCGCGAGTGATCTGTCGCAATCAGCGCGCAGTCGTAGCTTGCCAGGTGCTCCGGCGTGAGATCGACGGAACGCATAGTCGAAAAGTCATAGTGGCGCATTTTGTGCAAGCTGGGGAAATAAGGATCATTGTAGCCCATGACCGCGCCGCGGGCGGTGAGCAGCTCAAGCAATTTCAGCGACGGCGATTCGCGCAGGTCATCTACGTCTTTCTTATAGGCCACGCCGAGTAGTAATACCCTGGATCCTCTTATACTTTTCCGATGTTCGTTCAGCGCAGCCGCCACAGCATCCACTACCTGATACGGCATCGCCGTGTTGACTTCGCCAGCCAGCTCGATAAAGCGCGTCGCAAAATCGAATTCGCGCGCCTTCCAGGACAGGTAGTACGGATCGACTGGAATGCAGTGCCCCCCGAGACCGGGGCCGGGATAGAAGGGCATGAAGCCAAATGGTTTCGTTGCAGCGCTATCGATGATTTCCCAAATGTCGAGCCCCATCCGCAAGCACAGTTGCTTTAGCTCGTTCACGAGCGCAATATTGACGCACCGAAAGATGTTCTCGAGCAGTTTCACCATCTCTGCCGCACGAGTACAGCTGACTGGCACGACCCGTGAAACGATCTGCGCATACAAGCCGGCGGCCGCACGTCCGCTGGGAGGGTTCACGCCACCCACGACCTTGGGAATCTGCGCCAAGCCGAACTGCTTGTTCCCCGGGTCCTCGCGCTCCGGCGAAAAGGCAAGATAGAAATCGGTAGCGAGGTCTTCCGCAGCGGCTCCCGTTGCGATCGGGCAACGCATCCCGCTCTTTTCGAGGATGGGAAGGACAAGTTCCTCGGTGGTGCCGGGGTAGGTCGTGCTTTCGAGTACGATGAGCTGACTTGCCTGCAAGTGTGGCGCGATCGCCCGAGCCGTATTCTCCACGTAGCTCAGGTCAGGTTCTCGCCGTTCATCGAGAGGCGTAGGAACACAAATCAGCACCGCGTCCATGTCGCGCACGCGGGCGAAGTCAGTGGTCGCATCAAGGCGCTGCCCCTGCACATGCTGGCGGATCTTGTCTGCCGGAATATGCTGGATATAGGACTGGCCGGCCATCAACTTGTCCACTTTCGCCTGATCGAGGTCGAATCCTGTGACTCTCTGGCCGACATCGGCAAAGCGCAGTGCTAGCGGCAATCCCACATAGCCGCACCCGATGATCCCGATCTTGAGATCCTTCCCGGCAAAAAAATCTGGTCTGCGCTCTACGCTCATTCTATCTCCTCTGTTTTTCCTGTGCGAGGCCGGACTGGAGTAGTTGTTAGCTCGACAGTTTCAACGGCAAACCACTATAGCAAGAATTTGACGTGGAACAATGAACGCGGTGTTCTCGAGGATCTTAGACGAAAATATTCGCGGTCGGCGTATTACCTTTTGAGGGAATCGACATTACGAACCTGCGGACTTAGTCAGATTCAGAAACGTACTTGTCGTGCGCGTCGAGTTACGATTTGTGCCAGAACTGCTCCGAACTGCTCGGGGATGGCGAAGGCCGACCTCACACCAAGCGTTTCGATAACCCCAACAGCACGATGCGCGAAGACTCGATATCTCGCTGATTGGTGATATCACTCACGCACCTTCCGAAATTTTCCAGCAGGACAGCTCAGAAAGGAGTAAGCTTCGCGGGGAACCTCGAATGGGTCAGGGCCAAGTGGCCGAGACAGCCTGCCAACAAGGCTCCTTCCCGGCAGACAAATTCACTGATTCTTCTTGGTTACACCCCTTCATAACATCCCACGGGCCAGCACACGCAGCAGTCCCGTGGGAGAGATACGTCATGGCGAGAATCTTTCTCAGTCTCAAC
>DATLWP010000305.1:0-3410 GCA_035576265.1 Candidatus Polarisedimenticolia bacterium | reverse complement strand
GTACGAAGGGACCGGCGGCAAAGACAAGACCGATCTTCAGGTGGCGCTCGATTACCAGGATGTTTCCGGCATGAAGCTGCCCCAGAAACTGAACCTGAAAGGCTCGTATAACGGCACGCCGTTCCAGGTGGAAGTCGCGTTTTCAGACTGCACCGCGAGCAAATAGCAGGGTGTTATAATTGAACGGTTCGCACCGTTCACCGTCGGGACGTGGCTCAGCCTGGTAGAGCACTCGCTTGGGGTGCGAGGGGTCGGCAGTTCAAATCTGCCCGTCCCGACCATTCCCTCTCCACTCCAGCAAGGTCCTTCTCCCGCGTTGCGGGATCAGGATCTCGCCTGCGGGCTCCCAGCCGCAAAGAACGCGGCTTCACGCCCGCAAAACGGCTCAAGTTCAAATCTGCCCGTCCCGACCATGTTTTACTGAGATCCCTCGCGAAGAACGCTCGGGATTTCGCCTGCGGGCTCCCAGCCGCGAAGAACGCGGCTTCACGCCCGCAAAACGGCTCAAGTTCAAATCTGCCCGTCCCGACCATTCTCCCGTTATCAAAAGGCCCTTCGCGCACAGAACGCGCTCAGGGTCTCGCCTGCGGGCTCCCGCTCGGCTGGCGCCTCGCTCACGCCCGCAAAACGGCTCGACTTAACCTCTGACTCCAGGGCGGCGTGCGTCTCAGATCCGGCTGCAGCTCAAGCCCGCTGGTAGCAGCCCACCCAAACCGACACCGCGGTGTGCGCGATAGAAAATCGGATAGAATTAATTGAAAGAGAACTTCATGTCAGGGGCGTAGCGAAGCACTGGTAGCGCACCTGCCTTGGGCGCAGGAGGCCCGCGGTTAGAATCCGCGCGCCCCGACGAGCCATCATGATTGGGCAGACCATTGCGCACTATCGCGTCACCGCCAAGCTAGGCGAAGGCGGGATGGGTGAGGTGTATAAGGCCGAGGACACGCGGCTCGGACGCATCGTCGCACTCAAATTCCTCACAGAGAAGCTCAGCGCAGATGCCCAGGCGGTGGAGCGTTTCCAGCGCGAGGCGCATGCCGCGTCGGCGCTGAACCATCCGCATATTTGCACCATTCACGACATCGGCGAGACGAATGGCCGCCACTTCATCGTCATGGAACACCTCGAGGGGCAGACGCTCAAGCAGGCCATCTCCGAGCGGCGGCTCGAAATTTCTGAAATCCTCAGATTCGGCATGCACATTGCCGATGCACTCAATGCGGCGCACGCCGCGGGCATCGTTCATCACGACATCAAGCCTTCCAATGTGTTTGTCACGCGCCGCGGCGACGCCAAGTTGCTGGACTTTGGCCTGGCAACCTATCCACGAGCCCCTGCAGAGATTGCGGAGACGGGCAGCTCGGAAGAAATCCGAGTCGCCGCAGGGACTATCCCGTACATGGCGCCGGAGCAATTGTGTGGAGAGCCGGGGGACGCGCGGACGGACCTTTATGCGCTCGGGGCCACGCTCTACGAAATGGCGACGGGGCAATTACCCTTCTTTGCCTCCACCGTTGCGGCGCTGGTGCGCGCTATCCTTTACGATCCGCCGATCCCGCCCGGGCGACTGAACCCGGAAGTCCCGCGCCCGCTGGAGGAGATCATTCTGAAGTGCCTGGAGAAAAAGCAGGAGAGCCGCTACCAATCCGCGCTGGACTTGATGGCCGATCTGAGCCGCGCGGAGACGCCGCATTTTACGGAGAAGTCTGTAGTCGTGCTGTATTTCGAGAATTTGAGCGGCATGAAAGAGGACGAATACTTCCGCGACGGCATGACCGAAGACATCATCACGGAGCTCTCCAAGATCAAACCGTTGCGCGTGTTTCCGCGCTCGGCGGTGCTCATGCATCGTGACAAGCCGGTTACCGCGTCAGAGGTCGGCCGCCGGCTGGGCGCGTCCCATGTTTTGGAGGGAACGCTGCGCCGCGCCGGCCATCACCTGCGAATTAACGCTCAACTCGTGGACAGCAGCAGCGGCCATTCCTTGTGGGCCGAAAAATATGATTGGGAGATGAAGGACATTTTCGGATTGCAGGATGAAATCGCCTGCAGCATCTCGGAGGCCCTGCGCATTACACTTTCCCCGCAGGAGGCCCAGGCGATTGCGAGCAAGCCCACGAGCTCCCACCAGGCGTACGACTACTATCTGCGCGGGCGCAGTTATGCGCGGCGCTGCACGCGTTCCGACCTGGAATTGGCCATCGAAATGTACGGGCACGCCATTTCGCTGGATTCGCGATTTGCTCTGGCGTACGCCGGCGTGGCTATCGCTTACGGTCTGCTATACGACTGGCACGAAAAAAATCCCCGCTGGATCGAAAAAGCGGTGGAAGCCGCCGAGCACGCGCGGACCCTGGAGCCGGAGCTTCCCGAAGCGCTGGCCGCCTACGCGCGGCTTCGCTGGTCGCAAAGGAATTACGATGAAGCGATTCGATTTGCACTGGAAGCCATCCGTCACAAACCGGATTGCGAGAACGCTTATTGGACACTGGGCCAGGCGTACTTTGCTTCGGACCGCTGGGCCGAGGCCGCGGCGATTGCCGGACGCGCGGTCGAGCTCGGCGGCGCGGACTACAACGTGCACATCCCCTACATGATGGCCTTCGAGCGCCTGGGGCAAGACGCTGCGGCGCAGCAACTCCGGCAGCGGCACATTCAGGCGTTGGAGCAGCATCTCGAGCGGGTTCCCGACGACATGCGCGCGCGCATTCTGTTGGCTAACAATTACGCCCATAGCGGAAACGAGCGCGACGCGACACGGCAGATGCAGCTCGCGCTGGAACTTCGTCCCCATGACTCCAACATCCTGTACAACGCGGCGTGCACATACGGAATTCTGAAGAACAGGACGGAAGCTGTGGCGGCCTTCAAGAAAGCGCTGGCGGCCGGCTTTGTGGCTTTCGAGTACGCAGCCCGCGACCCCGACCTCGCCTGCCTGCACGGGGACCCGGAGTTCGAAGACTTGCTCGAGGAACTTCGCAACAAAGAAGCCAGCAAGTCGTCAACCCAGAAGGCGACATCGCAGGTGTAACCTTGTTCAGCCTGGGGCGGTGCGGCGCGGCGGTGAAGGTGTGCGATGCAGGTGATGACCGAACAATGGGTTTATGAGGTCCATGATTTGCGACGCACCGCACTAGGGGTCGGCGTTCCGTCCCAACCATTACCCCGAGATCCCTCGCGAAGAACGCTCGGGATTTCGCCTGCGGGCAGTATGGTCGCAACCAACGGCTAAAACCTTCAACACAGAGGTCACAGAGGACGCAGAGGGAACGGAGGTCTTTTGGGGTGTGTGTCGCCCGAGGCACGCCGCAGTTTATCAGCGGAGATTTGCGCAAATCAGCGGCGAAGGAATCCGCGCTCATCCGCGTAAATCCGCGGTAAGTTTCGCGCCAGCCCGCGTTTCTCAGTGC
>DATLWP010000304.1:0-5411 GCA_035576265.1 Candidatus Polarisedimenticolia bacterium | reverse complement strand
CGTTTGCAGCTCGCTTCCACGCTCAAGGCGGTCATCAGCCAGCGCCTCGTGCGCAAAGGCGACGGCCAGGGCCGCGTCCCCGCCGCCGAAGTAATGATCGCTACCGGCTACATCCGCGACTGCATCATGAACCCCGACAAGACGCGCATGATCCGCGACGCCATCGCCGCCGGAACCAGCCAGTATGGCATGCAGACATTCGACCAGTCGCTCTTCGATCTCTACTCGCGCAACCTGATCACGCTCGAAGAAGCCATCATGCGCGCGTCGAACCCGGATGATTTCCGCCTCCGCGTCCAGGGTATTCGCTCCTCCGCCGACGCCGCCCGCGAGGATATGGAGCGCGCCATGAACGAATTCGAGCGCCTGGGCCAGCGATAAGGCCACGAAGTGGGTCCCGGTCGCAGCGCGTAAATCCGCGGTCCCAGCCCGCTAAGTCGCCTTCTGTTCCGTGTGCTGCACAGCCCTACACGCCAACACCTCACCCCTGTTATTCTTCTTTGCGATGCGCTCCCGCTCTTCTCCTCGCAAGCTCGCCACCGAACAGGAACTCTACGCCTGTGCGCTGCGCGCCCTGATGCGCCGCGCGCACTCGATTCACGAAATGCGCGCCTATCTCGAGCGTCGAGCGGAAGACAGCGATCATGTATCGCGCGTCATCGCCCGTCTCCGCGAGCACAACTACCTCGACGACACCCGCTATGCCCTTGACTACGCTCGTCAGCATGCACAGTCCCGACGCCAGGGGCGCTTCCGCATCGCCCGCGAACTCCGCGCCCGCGGCGTCCCCGACCGCCACATTGAGACTGCGCTCGCCGTCGTCTTTGCCGAGACGGATGAGTCCGCGCTCGTCCGCGCGCGCCTAAAGCGCCATCTCTCGCACGCTCGCCGTCCGCTCGGTCAGCGCCAGCTCGCCGGACTCTACCGCAGCCTTCTTCGCGCCGGCTTCTCCGCCGATATCATCCGCGCCGAGCTGCGCGGAGTGAACCGAGAGGGCGCCACTGATCTGCCCGACCCGAGCGACGAGCCACCCGAGGGAGAACTTCCGTGATGGGCTTCGACGATATTCTCACCGCCATCGCACTGGGAACCAGATTGACCAAGGCCGTCGTTTCATTGAAGAGGCATGTCGATGATCTGCGATCGAGCGCGGCCCCGAAGACTCTGCAGCCCTCCCCGATCGAGGCGCTCGACAGGCGCACCAGCGAGCTGGAATCGCTCGCGAGAAGGCAAGCCGCTCGGATCAGCGATCTCGAAACAGGTCTTGAGGACGCCGCCGTCGTGACCACCGCCCTCGCCGAGCGCGTCAGCACCATCTTTTGGATCGCGGTCCTGAGCGGAACCGTGGCCCTGATCTCTTTGATTCTCTCCATTTTCACGATCGCTTACCGCGGCTAGGCTCGGCGCTTCGCCACGAGAGGGGGCTGCACGCACCGGTTCTTTTGTCTCCCTTCGCTTCTACATTTTTCGATCTGTTCGTATTTCCTCTCGTCTTCTGTCTTCTTGCCTAACGTCTGTGCTTCTATTTCTCCGTGGCCGGTGCGTCTTCTGGTTCGCAGTCGCTTTCCCTACTTAAAAGGAGTAAAGTCGGTCTCGCCAATTTCGCTTCGAAGGGAGAAGGAGAAATGAGAAGGCTGTGCCTTTCGCTTGTGGTTCTCGCTCTGGCCTTGATCGCAGGTACCGCTCCGGCGTTCGGGCAGGCCGCGCAGGCCTACAGCTTCCGCGAGCGCGCGGTGATTGAACTGAAAAACGTGCAAACCGAGATCGTCAGCCTCGCCCAGGCCATGCCCGCGGAGAAGTACACGTGGCGTCCCATGCCGGGCGTCCGCTCAGTCAGCGAGGTCTATCTGCACATGGCCGCCGCCAACTTCGGTCTCACGGCTCTGGCCGGCGCGCCGCCCGAACCCGGCTTCACATTCCAGGGTTACGAAAAATCGACCACGGACAAGACCAAGGTCATCGAGCAGCTCAATGCCTCGTTCGACTACGCCCGCAACGGCATCGAGAAGATGTCCGACGCCGATCTGCTGAAGCCGCTGAAATTTCAGGACCAGAGCACCGTCGGCGACATGCTGGTCCACATCGTCGCTCACGCCCACGAGCACCTCGGCCAGTCCATCGCCTATGCGCGCATGAATGGCGTCGTCCCGCCGTGGACGGCAGCCGCGGAGCAGCGGCGCCAGGCGGCCCGCCCGCCTCAGAAGTAACGCGGCCGCGCATCAATTGCTGGCGAAACAAAGCCCGGAGGCTTCCGCCTCCGGGCCGCGTCGCCGCGGCCTCTAGCCTGGCCCATCGCATTCCACTCACCTGCCACGCACTCCGTCCACCGCCTCGCCTGGATATTTTTCCTGCCCCGCGCGAGTATTTTCCCCTCGAGGAGTGTTTAATGCAGAAGGAACACCATGCGTAGATCTATTGCCATCGCTTCAGTCTTAATCGCTATCTGCGTAGTCTTGGTCGCAGCTTTCCGGTTCGGCGTTCATGCGGCCGTCCGCCAATCCTCCGCTCCGGACGCGAAACACCGCCTGGTGGTTGGCGGCGCGACTCGAGATTATCTCTTGCACGTCCCGTACTACTTGCCGCCAGGGCGGCGTGTTCCTTTGGTGCTCGTGTTCCACGGTGGCGGGGGCAAAGCCGCCAGCATGCCCGGATTCACGCACTTCGATGATCTCGCCGACGACGAACATTTTATCGTCGCCTATCCCGATGGCGTGGGCCGTCATTGGAACGACGGCCGCGGCCGGTCCTCCGCCGATGATGTCGGCTTCGTCCGCGCGCTCCTCGACGAACTCGAAAGCTCGTATCCCATCGACCCTCATCGCGTGTACGCCACCGGAATCTCCAACGGCGGCTTCTTCTCCAATCGCCTCGCCTGCGAACTCGCCGATCGCATCGCCGCCATCGCCTCGGTCGCCGCTACGATGCCCGAGCCCCTCGCCGAGTCCTGCAAACCCTCGCGCCCCATCTCCGTGCTCTACATGCAGGGCACGAAAGACCCGCTTGTTCCCATCGAAGGCGGAAAGATTGGATTCCGGCGCGGCCGCAGCCTCGGTCGCGGTGTCTCGCTTGCAGACTCCGCCAAATTCTGGCGCCGCGCGGACGGCATCGCGTCTCCGCCCGTCGTCGAAAATCTTCCCGATCGCGTGGACGACGGCACTCACGTCCGCCGCGAAAGTTGGCCGGGCGGCCGGAATCATACGCAGGTCATCGTCTACATCATCGAGGGAGGCGGACACGCGTGGCCCGGCGGGCCCCAATATCTACCGAGGTTCGTCGTGGGGAAAGCCAGCCGCAATCTCGACGCCACTCGCACGATCTGGCGCTTCTTCGAGCAGCAGTCGCTTCGTTAACGTTTAGACAGCAATCAGCGCATCGAAGAATCGCTTGTTTCCTTGCACTTGGGCGGCGTCTTCGCTCGCAGCGTTCTAATCCTGTATGGCGGCCCTTCACACCGGCGACACCCGTACAGCTCCACTTGCAAGATCCGCCAACCGCACCCTTTGCCTCTTTTGCGCCGCCTCTGCGATAATGAATCGCGCCATCGCGAGGACCATTTGACCGGCCACGAAATTCGCAGCACATTTCTGAAATTCTTCGAAGAGCGCGGCCACCGCGTCGTGCGCAGCAGTTCGCTCGTCCCCGCCAGCGACCCCACGCTGCTCTTCACCAACGCCGGGATGAACCAGTTCAAGGATGTCTTCCTTGGCATCGCGCAGCGCGACTACCGCCGCGCCGCTACTTGCCAGAAATGCGTCCGCGCCGGCGGAAAGCACAACGACCTCGAAAACGTCGGCTTCACCAACCGCCATCACACTTTTTTCGAGATGCTGGGAAACTTCTCCTTCGGTGATTATTTCAAGAAGGACGCCATCGCCTTTGCCTGGGAACTGGTCACGTCTTCCAACTGGTACGCCATTCCGAAGGAGAGACTTTTTGTCACGGTCTTCAAAGGTGAGGCCGGGGTTCCGCGCGATGCCGAAGCCTATGACGCCTGGCTCAAGACTGGCGTCGCACGTGATCGCATCCACGAATTCGGTGTGAAGGAAAATTTCTGGTCGATGGGCGATACCGGCCCTTGCGGCCCGTGCAGCGAAATCCACTACGACCTGGGCCCCGCCGCCTCCGACAAAGGCCACAAAGATTGCGAATTCGGCTGCGAGTGCGGCCGCTACGTGGAAATCTGGAATCTTGTCTTTATGCAGTTCAATCGCGATGCGGCCGGCAAGCTCAATCCCCTGCCGAGGCCGTCCGTCGATACCGGCATGGGACTCGAACGCCTCGCCGCCGTTTTGCAAGGGAAAATCTCCAATTTTGAGACCGACCTGTTCACGCCGCTGATTCGCAAGGCCGAAGAGCACGTCCCAGCGAAATACGGCCAGGATCCCAAGTTCGATCCCTCGTTCCGCATCGTTGCCGATCACGCGCGCGCCACCACGTTCCTCATCGCCGATGGCGTGATTCCTTCCAACGAGGGCCGCGGCTACGTGCTCCGCAAGATCATGCGACGGGGCATGCGCCACGCGCGCCTCCTCGGCCCGGAGAAGCCGTTCTTCACCGACATGGTGTTGGCGGTTCGCGAGCTGATGGCCGATCCCTACCCTGAACTGATGGGACCGGCAGGCGCTCACGTCCCCAAAGTCGTCTCCGAGGAGGAGCGCAGATTCCAGCGGACGGTGGACGTCGGCCTCAAAAAGCTTGAGGAAGGTCTCGCGCCGCTTATCGTCTCCGCTGAGGGCGTCGCGAAGAAACGGGCCGTCTATCGCGGCGAAGATGCCTTTCGGCTCTACGACACGTACGGTCTGCCGCGCGATTTCATCGAAGATGTCGCCCGCGATGCCGGGGTGCAAGTCGACTGGGCCGGCTTTGATAAGGCCATGGAAGAACAGCGCGCACGGGCGAAGGCTTCCTGGAAGGGCATCGGAAAAGAAGTCGCCAATCCCGCCTACACGAAACTCGCGCAGACTTTCAAGACCGAACCCGATTTCTATTTCGGCACCGCCGTGCGCGATTGCCGGATCGAAGCAATCATCACCGACAAGGGTCTCGTCAACGAAGTCCGCAAAGGCGAGGAAGCTGAAGTCGTCCTCGACCGTTCTTCGATCTACGCGGAATCAGGCGGCCAGGTTGCCGATACCGGCGGTCTCTACGACGATTCGGAAACGCTTCTGCTGGCAGAAGTTCGCGGCGCGTATTACCCGGTCAGTGGCTTGATTGCCCACCGCATTGTTGCCAAGGAAGACTTGCATGTGGGCGACCGCGTCGCCACGGTCGCTGACGCCGAGCGCCGCGCGCGAAACATGCGCAATCACACGGCCACCCATCTCATGCACGCCGCGCTGCGAAACATGCTCGGCACTCACGTGAAACAGGCTGGTTCGCTGGTTGCTCCCGATCGCTTGCGCTTTGATTTC
>DATLWP010000303.1:0-5581 GCA_035576265.1 Candidatus Polarisedimenticolia bacterium | reverse complement strand
GAGCATTCGCTACTCGCGCCCCTGGGGACATCTCGGCCTGATTTTTTTAAGGACTGCCCTGGGCACTGCTCGCTGCTGCGATCGCGCCAACGCCCGCGATTGCGGCGGGCTACATCGCTGCTTATATTGTGCTGCGCGCGTGGCTGGCTCTTGTGGTGGGAGCGTGGGGTATGCAGGACTCTCTCGCGTGGCGGAAGATGTGGCTGCTGCCCCTGCGCGACGCGTTTGCATTTGTGGTGTGGGCTGCGAGCTTCGCCCGGCAGCGCATTCACTGGCGCGACCAGACGTTTTATGTCCGCGAAAAGCGGCTGGTTCCGCAGCCGCCGCGATCCTAGAGCGAAAGGTTGGCTCGGCCATCGTTCGGCAACCGTTGACGAAATCGGCGTCCCCGATTAAAGTAGAAAGAGGTCGCGCCTGCGGCCTTTTTTGTTGTCTCCCGTCGGCTGGGAGGTCGTACAATTGGCAGTACATCAGACTCTGGATCTGATTATCCTGGTTCGAGTCCAGGCCTCCCAGCCAATCTTTTCAATTCGTAAGGGCCAGTTTCGCAGGGGCGGTAGGTTTGATTTGCCCCGATTTGGCGGCATCCTGTCGCGATCGGTTGGTCTCAACCTCGGGACCAACGTGTCTTAGGCCGTGTTCATCGGCGACGTTGCATGGTCCGAATTCGCCGCGCGAATAACGATCTGTCCGGGCTGCTGCCAGGCCGATCTTCACCGATTTTGCTTTTGGGTAACCGCCAGGGTCGAAATCGGGCGATGACCCAGCCTTATGGTTCACCAGTGACCATGTCGGATTAAGTTCGCAGACCTGACGACCTCATGACCACTCGCTAATCGTCGTAGCCTGGGGGAGGCGTGAATCCGCCGACCTCTTGGGCGAGCAAATCTGCAAATGCGATGCAGGTGGCGTCTTCGCCATAGGGCCCCATGATTTGAATGCCGACTGGCAAACCCGCTTGGGTTCGCCCGACAGGCGCGGCCGTAGCTGGACAGCCGGTGAGGATAGCGGGGCTGATCCAGTTTAGACCATCCATGTAGTTTCTCGGTCCCGCAGCAGTGGCGATCGAGCGCTGCTCTTGAGGCTCGCTGTGATCGTGAGGAAACGCCGCCGTGAACGTCACGGGAGAAAGGAAAACGTCGATCTCGTCGAAGTAAGCCTGCCAATGCGCGCGAAATCCCAATCGCCTCAGGTTCTCCGCTTGCCAGCGCGGGAACGACGCGAGAGCTTGGGCTTCCGCTGAACCTGCAATCTTTTCGAACTGCTGCCTAAGCGCCTGTTGAGCTTCCGGGGGGGACATGCTGATAAAGAACGCGAAGAGCATGTAGCGGTAAGTGTCCAGCAATGCTGACGGCTGAAATCCCGCCGGCCACCCAGGTTTCATTTTGACACCCAGCCGATCCAGGTTCTTGAGAGTTTTTTCGAGTACGACTCGCACGTCGGGCGCGGGAGGGGCAATCGGATCGTCGAGAATATAGCCGACGCGAAAGTCTTTCAATTTCTCGCGGCGTGCTGGAGGCAACTCCCATTTCCAAGCCTTGCGGTCCCAGCCCTCCGGCCCTCCCAAGACCCTCAACGCGGCCAGCAGATCGTTCGCACTGCGCGCCATGGGCCCGGCAACAGCCAGGAGCGTCGAAAAACCCGGCGGGGTAGAAATGCCACCGGGCTGATGGCCCCGGAGACTCACGATGTCGAGTGTTGGCTTGTGTCCGTAGATCCCGCAAAAGTGCGATGGCACGCGTATCGAGCCGCCGATATCACTTCCGACACTCAGATACCCGAGGCCGGCCGCGACTGCCGCCGCGGTCCCTCCTGATGAACCGCCCGGTGTTCTCTTCAAATCCCACGGGTTGTTCGACGTTCCATAGATTGAATTGTAAGACTGCCAGTCGCTAAGATTGACCGGAACGTTGGTGGCGCCAATCAAGATCGCCCCCGCGTCCACCAAACGATCCACGACGGCGGCGTTCTGTGATGCCCGCGAATCCTTGAACGGCGGCATTCCCCACGTGCAGGGCTGACCTGCCACAGCAAAGCTTTCCTTTACGCTGATGGGAACTCCATGGAACACGCCCCCAGGCTCTTTCCGGGCCACTGCTTCGTCGGCCTTCTTGGCCTGAAGCAAGGCTTCTTCTTTCATCTGATAGACGAAAGCGTTGAGCGCAGGATTGTACCGCTCGATTCGTTCGAAGATATGGCGCGTCAGTTCTACCGACGAAATCTCTTTCTTGCGAATTGCGTCTGCGGCCTGCAATGCGGAACGGAAGGCAAGCTCACGGGATGGCGCGCTAGTTTGAGATGCGCCCGTAGCCGAATCCATATCACTCCTCGATGCGGGTCGATGCGATCATACTCGCGCGAGTTCCCGTCTGCGAGAAGATCACTGTCGCTCCCTTTAGAATCACACTATTTCGTCGCCCCGAATCCTATCTGCTTTCCCAAATCATCGCAACAACACGACGGACTGCCTCAAGTAGATGCTCGAACTGCGTTTGCGGCAGTGCACAGGCCGCTAGATCGCGAGTCTGAAATCAATGGTGTCGGCGCGTTCTGTCGAAGGTCAATGATTCAGGAAAATAGCTGGCCCAACGGGACGATCTTTAAGCTTCTCCGGGTGTTCTCGTAACGGAGCTGACACTCGTTGGGCTCCCTTTCATGTAGGATGTTGTATCACGAAAGGCGAGCTCTCGAAGCCATCGGTACAATGGAGCTTGCCGCGCGCGCGGGCGCGCCGGCGCGCCGGAGGACAGCACAATGGATCGCGCAGTCGAGCGGGTTATTGCCGAATTCGAGAAGCGGGAAGACGCCGAAAACAAGCTCAAGAGCGAGCTTCCCTTCGAAGAGGGAATGTCTCGCCGGGATGAATTTCTGCTTTCGGTGGGGCGCACAACCGGACAACTGCTCAACATTCTTGTACGGGAAACCAAGCCCAAGACGATCCTTGAAGTGGGAACCTCCTATGGCTATTCGACCGTGTGGCTCGCCGATGCAGCCCGAGCGATCGGAGCGAAGGTGATCACGCTGGAAATTCATCTCACGAAATTCCAGCAGGCGCGCGGCGCGCTGAGCCGGGCAGGACTCGCGGACGTGGTTGAATTCTGCCTGGGGGATGCCCGCGAGAGCATCGCCGCGCTTCCGGGACCCTTTGAGTTCGTGCTGCTCGATTTGTGGAAGGATCTATATATTCCGTGCTTCGATCTGTTTTATCCGAAGCTGAGCGCCGGTGCCTTCGTTCTGGCGGACAACATGCTCTACCCAACCGTTCACCGTCCGAAGGCCGCTCGATACCGCGCGCATATTCGCTCGAAGCCCCACATCGAATCGGTCCTGCTTCCGGTCGGCAGCGGAGTGGAGCTGAGCCGTTACGCGCCTGACGCGCTTTGAGGGAGAAGTTCGGTTAGCACACCTGCTTAAGCGGTTCTCGCCGCGGAGCCTTGGGAACATGTTCTCGCACTAGCCCGCCCTGCGAGGGTATGATTGTGTTCCGGCGCCTTCACACGCGCCCCGCTAACGAACCATTCCCCGGAGGCGGCCATGAAGAAGAAGCTCCTCGTCGTTCTTGCCATCGTAGTTGCTGTGCTGATCGTTGTCGTCGTCGCGCTTCCATTTCTCATCGACGCGAACCGATTCAAGCCGACCCTTGAGACTGATCTTTCGAACGCCCTCGGCCGAAAGGTAGAAATCGGCAATATTCAATTGGCCATCCTTTCCGGCGGAGTCACGGTGGACAATGTGTCCATCGCGGACGATCCTGCGTTCAGCCGTTCGCCCTTCTTGAAAGCGAAACAACTCACGGCCGGCGTGGAGCTGATCCCTTTGATCTTCTCGAAGAGGCTCGAGGTGCGTTCCATCACCGTGACCGAGCCGGAGGTCCGGCTCCTGCGCTCGCCCAGGGGTACATGGAACTTTTCGAGCTTGGCGGCGAGCGGATCGAAAGCCGCACCGTCGAAGGGCGATTCTCCGTCTGCTCCCGGCGATTTCTCCGTCGCGAAGCTGAAGATTTCCAACGGCAAGGTCACCGTAGGCGCGGCGGGCGCTCGGGGAAAGACCCAGACGTATCAGGACGTAAACTTCGCGGCGTCCGGCCTCTCATACAGTTCGCAATTTCCGTTCGAGCTCACGGCCAAGACTCCGGGCGGCGGTACGGCGAAGGTGGAGGGCAAGGCGGGCCCGCTCGATCGCCACGATGTCTCGCTCACTCCGTTTAACGCCAAGATGAATGTGGCGAATTTGGATCTCGCCTCGACCGGCTTCGTCGACGCATCGTCCGGTCTCGCCGGGATCGTTGATTTCGATGGCGATTTGGTCTCAGATGGCCGGCAGATGACTTCGAAGGGCACCGCCAGAGCAGACAAAATTAAGGTCGCCGTGGGCGGGTCTCCTTCGCGCGTGCCGGTGAACGTCAACTACGCCACGGATTACGATCTGCGGCGCGAGACGGGCCGGCTGAAGCAGGGCGACCTGCACATCGGCAAGGCCTTGGCCCATTTGACAGGCACTTACGACGCATCCGGCGCGGCGACCACCGTTCAAATGAAGTTGAACGGCCAGGGAATGCCGGTTACGGACCTGCAGGGCGCGCTGCCGGCCGCGGGAATAACGCTTCCGTCGGGTGCCTCGCTCGAGAGAGGCAGCCTGGATGTGAACCTGGCGTTGAGCGGCCCGCTCGATAGACTCGTCATCACCGGGCCGGTGAACCTCTCGAATGGAAAGCTCGCGGGCTACAATTTGAAATCCAAGCTCAGCGCGCTTTCTACGTTTACCGGACTGGGAGGCGGCGGTGGCGGAGCGGATACCGATATCCAAACGCTCAGCGGGAACCTGCGCGTAGATCCTCAGGGCACTCACGCAGATAATCTGAATCTGGTGGCCCCTGCGATCGGCACGATCACCGGCAATGTTAATATCAGCCCGGCGGGTCAGCTCAATTGCAAGATGCTCGCGAAGCTTGCGGCATCGGCGGGCGGCCCCGCCAGCGCGCTTACCTCGGCGCTTTCATCCTTTACCGGCGGGGGAACGTCGCAATCGGGCGGCATTCCATTCACGATAACCGGCACCACGTCGAACCCCATTTTCGTGCCCGATGTGGCGGGCATCGCTGGCAGTGCGATCAAAAGCCGCACAGGCACTTCGAGCACCAGCCCCGCGGATGCGGCGTCCGGAATTCTCGGCGATATCCTCGGCAAGAAGAAGACGCAGTAGGGCTTTCGTCCCGAGTTGTTTGCGCAAGAAATAAACGAAAGCCCCAAGCGCCGTATTCCGGCACGGTCCAACGCAGCCCAGAAAGTCTGCGGCAGTTGGCCCCACAGAGCAAGAAATGTGGTAGAGTGCGGCTCGGAGAGGGTGGGGTGTCCGCGGTCCTGCCACGGATCGAGGCGCTTCGTATGCAAGGAGGTCGCCAGCGATGACCTGCCCCCAATGCAAGGGTCGCGTTCCGTCGCTAGCACTCTGGACTGCTACGGGCCTGTCCGGCATCGTTTGCCCGCATTGCCACGCGAGTCTCTGTCCGAAGGCATTGTGCTCCATCGTTCTCTTCATGCTCTCCTTTGGACTGGGAGATATCGCGCTGGTTGTGCTGCGG
>DATLWP010000302.1:0-8958 GCA_035576265.1 Candidatus Polarisedimenticolia bacterium | reverse complement strand
AAGCAGTTCCTCTTTGCTTATATTCGCTCGCCGCAGATTTTGCTCGACAAAATGTCCGCGATGGGCGAGCAGCATGGGTACGCCTTCGATTGTGCGTTCGAACTTCCGACTACTGAATGCCAGACGACCCACCACCCAGTTCACCGCCAAAATCGAAGTGGCGCCGATCAAGCCACCGGTCACGGAGTTGTCCGGACCAATCATCGCGTTCTGCAAAACGTTGCTGAGAATCAGCAGCACAATCAGATCGAAAACAGTCATTTGCGCCACCTCGCGCTTCCCGAGCAGGCGGAACATGGCGAGTAGAAAGAAGTAAACGATCACCGAGCGTAGAATCTTTTCGCTTACTGATATTTCGGGCAACCACCAGTGCATCCCGGCTCCTTTCGGGGGAGGCTTCGGAGCCATCTTGGGCATCGGCCCGAAGGCCTCGCGCCGCTCGATTTCTTGTCGCGCCCGGGAATTTGCCCGCCTCGCTGGCCTTGAACTCGTCGGAGGAAGAGACTCAAAGACAGCGAAGGCAATCCCAAGACCCGCTACAGCCTACGACATCCGCCTCTGCCAGGCAATCCGTGACTGCTCTCGAAGTTAGCCACGGGATTCGCCTATGGGAGTTAACAGAGGTATAATAAGAACCAGAGATGAGATCGACCTGTCGCAAGCTTGGAACACCCCGCCACAGCATATTCGAATGAAAACTACCCAATCCGTGGACCGCAAAGAACGAGTCTTGCTCGTGGGCGTGGCGTTGAAGAAGCCCGCACGCGTGCAGGCAGCCTTGCGCGCGAGCGATGCTACGGTGGCGGGTCGTGATTCGGTTGAAGAGCTGCAAGAATTGGCGGAAAGTGCCGGCGCAGAAATCGCCGGCACTTTGTTGCAGGTGCGCGATACGCTCGATCCTGCGACGCTCGTTGGGCGAGGCAAGCTCGAGGACATCCGGAACGCGGCGCAGACCCGCCAGATTCCCTTGGTGATCGTCGATCACGATTTGACGCCAGTGCAGCTGCGCAACATGGAAAAAGGAACCGGCTGTCGTGTAATCGACCGCACGCAGCTCATTCTCGATATTTTCGCGACGCACGCCCACACGCGCGAAGGGCAGCTTCAGGTCGAGCTCGCACAACTCAACTATCTGCTTCCGCGATTGACCGGCAAGGGCGAGGATCTCTCGCGGCTCGGCGGCGGCATCGGGACGCGCGGACCCGGTGAACAAAAACTCGAGACCGACCGGCGGCGGATTCGCGACCGAGTGCGGAAGATTCGGCGAGCCATTGAAATGGTTCGTCGCCAGCGCGCGACGCGGCGACAAGCCCGCCAGGCAGTGCCGCTGGGCATGATCGCTTTTGTGGGCTACACGAACGCAGGCAAGTCGACGCTCTTCAACGCGCTGACCCGCGCTGACGTGCTTACCTCCGCGAAAATGTTTGCGACGCTGGATCCGACGATCCGCGCAGTTCGGCTGCCATCGCGGCGCCGCGTCCTGCTCTCCGACACCGTTGGATTCCTGCGCGATCTGCCGCCGGATTTGATCGCGGCGTTCCGCGCAACGCTCGAAGAAGTGCAGGAGGCGGCGCTGATCCTTCATGTGACAGACATTTCGAATCCGCATCATGCGGAGCAGGATGCCGAAGTTCTCAAAGTCCTCCACGACCTCGGCGTCGAAGACCGGCCGCGCCTTCGCGTTCTGAACAAGATCGACCGGTTGAACGAGGAAGACTTGAATGTGCTGAGGAAATTCAACGGCCAAGGTCAAGATGCTGTTCTGACTTCGGCGGTGACCGGCCAGGGTCTGGAAGAATTGCTGGCCCGGATCGATTCGGCAATGTCCGTCGATCCGCTCGTACGACTGCGGCTGCGCATGCCCGTGGCCGATGGACGCCATTTTTCGCTGGTGCAGGCGCGGGGCCGCGTCCTACACTCCGAGGTGATCGACGGAGATCTCCTGCTGGAAGCCGAGTTGCCTCAGTCGACCGCACGCCGGCTTCAAGAATTTGTTTCGGACTGAACCCACGCCTACGGGGCAGCACAGTCAAGGCCGCCCTCTTCATCCTACCGGCAATGTGAGGGACTTCTTGGTTGCTCGTAACTCCGTCTTACTGCGGGAGTTTGTGGAAATCCCTGTGGAAAAGAACCGCTGTTATCGACAAATAAAACAGTTAGTTGCGCGGATGGCGCCGAACGGGCTCCCGCCCTCTACATATGGAAGTCTTGTAGATTCAATGGAGTACGAGAATTATGAGGGTCCTTCGCGTCCACAGATACGCGATATCAGGCCATTTTTCTCGGTTTTGAAATTTGCACAGAAATGCAGCAATTTGTAGGCTAAGAGTTACTAGGCCGGGGATTTGCCTTTCTCGTCATCATTGCTGGATGACGCGCCAAGTCCTCACATGGGTGCGATTACAGGCACAGTTGACTCGACCCGTATCGAAGACTATATTGAGGCGAACTCCGGTCGGGCCCGGTGGTGGGCATCGCCCGGTCTCTTACCGAGAGCGCAATGAACCTGCCGAACAGCCTGACGGTCCTGCGAATCTTTTTCGTTCCTCTCTTGGTGGTTGTGCTGCTTACTCGGCAGCCGAACTGGGAATTTTGGGGTTGGCCCGTCCACTTCGAAGTCTGGGGTGTGCTGATTCTGCTGATGGCGGCGATGACCGACATGATGGACGGATACATCGCACGCAAGCGCCGTGAAATTACGACTCTCGGGACCTTGCTCGACCCGATTGCGGACAAGTTGCTGATTTCGGCGGCGTTCATTTCCCTCGTGCAGATGGGCCTGATGAGGGCCTGGATGGCGGTTATCATCATCGGGCGGGAATTCGTCGTGGTGGGTCTGCGCGATATCGCTTCCTCCGAGGGCCTGATCATCCCCGCCTCGGCCCTGGGCAAGACGAAAATGATTTTGCAGGTACTGGCCGGATGCGCCGTGATCCTGACGGCCAACCACCCCGCTCTGAAACCGCTCGGAACGACACTGCTGTGGCTCGTGGTGTTGAGCGCCGTGGCCTCGGCGATTCATTACTTCGGCATGTTCTGGGGCCAGATCAATTCGCGGGTGCAGCAACGGCGTAATGGTGTGATGGTGGTAGAGCCGAAAGAAAAGCCGCAGGATGTCCTTACTCGGTAACCGCGAGAAGCAACTGCTCCTCGAACTGGCGAGGCGCGCCGTGACCGCGGCGGTCGAGCGCCGCGAATTCCTCGAAACCCTGCCTGAGGAAGCGAAGCTAAGTCGATCGGGAGGAGCATTCGTCACGCTGCATCATCGCGGGCGCCTTCGCGGCTGCATCGGCCAGATCGTTTCGACCGGATCGCTGCCTCGAATCGTCGCTTACTCCGCCAAGGCTGCGGCGCTGGAGGATCCGCGCTTCCCGCCGGTTCGCACCGATGAACTCGCCGAACTGGAGATCGAGCTATCCGTTTTGTCGCTCCTCGAGGAGATCGCACCGGAGCGGGTCGAGGCCGGGAAGCACGGACTCATTGTCAGCAGGGGCGGACAGCGGGGCGTGTTGTTGCCTCAAGTGGCGACTCAGTTTCGCTGGACGGCAGAGCGCTTCTTGGAGGAAACGTGCGTTAAGGCCGGATTCGAGCGCGATGCCTGGAGGGAATCGGGAACGCAAATCTACGCGTTTACTGCAGAAGTGTTTAGCGAATCGGAGTTTTGCCCGGACAGATACGCGCGATTCGCATCGCAGGGCCGGGTGAAACGCGGCTATTCGAGCTCGACGTAATCCCCCATATAGATTTCACTCAATGCCGAGGTAATGAGAACCGTCGAGGAATTCGGTCCCGTGCGCAGCACGACTCCTTCGCCTAAGGCCTGCCGAGGTACGTTGCTCCAGTTGTGTTTCGAAGGTACCCGCCCAAATCCGTAAACCGGACCCCAATCGCCATTTACGTCAAAGGCATAGCGACGAGTCTGGTAAACCTTCTCGTGCTGGGTGCCCTGGTAGCGAAAGACGCGGAAGTAATCGCCGACCTTGACTCCTTGAGAGTTTCCGAGATTGACGTACACGATGTCGTTGTTGCCGGCCTCTACTTGATATTGCTTGGCAGCGATCACCATGGCGAGCGCTTTTCCGTTCGGGGAAGCGAAGCGCTCGAATTTCGCTCCGGACTTCAGCGGAGGGGCAGGGTATTCCGCGAATGGCACGACGATATCGCCGCGCTCCACGTAGTTGCAGGCATGGTTGACTTGGGCGATCGAAACGCCCGGGCGGGCAACGACCACTTTCAGGCGGCCTTCGTCTTCCCACAGCGTTCCCATCTTGCGAAGGATGCTGTGTTGCCAGTTCGTCCATTCGACCGGGTCGGTGTCTTTGTTCGGCCGGATGACTGAGAATTCATCGCCTGGCTTCACACCCTGATCAGAGCCTTTGTTGATGTATACGTAGTCGCCTTCGTTGAACGTGATCTGGCGGTTCGACTCTTCGCCGGTAATCACGTAGGTGTCGCGCGGGACCGACTCGGTCGTAATGGTCCCCGCGCAATAGAGGTCCCCCTGGGACGGGGTCGCCAACTT
Source organism: Candidatus Polarisedimenticolia bacterium (assembly GCA_035576265.1). GTDB lineage: Bacteria > Acidobacteriota > Terriglobia > Acidiferrales > UBA7541 > Palsa-295. The sequence goes on along the minus strand of DATLWP010000302.1, from coordinate 4,436 downwards.
ATCTTGCGCCGACGAAACCATTCCGCACAGGCTCAGAACTAGACCCGCAAGGGCAATTTTCCCACGCATGACACTCGCTCCTTAGAGAACCGTTCGCGCCTGAGACCCAGCGCCCCCCGACGAGCCGACCGTAACAGACGTCTGGAGGGGCGTCAAGACAATGGTCCGCCGAGCTTTACACATTGTGCACCGCATGGTAGAAGCAAGAATTCCCTCCTGTGCGGTGTCTTGGGTGCGGCGGGAAAGTTCCGGAAGAGATTGGAAACAAAAATGTTAGGACTAACCAAGGTCTGCGCCGTAGTCGCGGCGCGGGATGCGCGATCCATGCGGAGGCAGCTCGACCAGGCGCTTCGCCAGACCCACACCGTCGAATTGCGGCTTGACTGGCTCGCCGACGACCGCGAGATCCGTGGCTTTCTCCACTGGTTGGAGGCGCATCGGCGCAGGGCGACGCTAATCGCAACATGCCGTCGCCGCGAGGCGGGTGGAGAGTATAGCGGCACGATCGCCAAGCAATTGGTCCATCTAGCGGATGCGGTGCGCGCCGGCTGCGCCTGGTACGATCTCGAAATCGAGACTGTTCGGCAGTGTCCACCGGAGCTGTTGGACGTGCTTTTGGGCGAGGGGCGCCAGCTCACATCGGCACATTTCTTTCAGAAGATGCCGGAGAATCTTCCGCGCGTGGCCGCGGAACTCGCGCGCGGCCGATCCGATGCCATCAAGATCGCGGCGCAATGCGACTCGCTGGGCGACGCACGGAAGTTGCTGCAGTTCGCTCGAAAGAGGCGGAATATCGTCGCCGTGCCGATGGGAGATGTGGCGCTGCCCGCGCGTCTGCTGGCGATGCGAGAGGGAAGCGCGTTCACCTATGCGCCGGTCGAAAACGCGACGGCGCCCGGCCAGATCTCGCTCGCGCAAATGAAAAGTGTGTATCGCGCTGATCGGCTGAGCCGACGCACGCGAGTCTACGGCGTGATCGGCGATCCCGTTGGGCATTCGCTCTCGCCACTGATGCAGAATGCCGCTTTTGCAGTCCGCCGGATGGACGCGGTGTACCTTCCGTTCCTGGTCCACGATCTGAAGGATTTTCTCGCAGCCGTCGAGCCGCTCGGCATCCGGGGATTCAGCGTGACGCTACCGCACAAGCAAGGAATTCTGTCGCACCTCGACGATTGCGACCCGCTTGCGCAGAAGATCGGGGCCGTCAATACGGTCGTGGTGCGCGGACGCGGGAAACTCTACGGCTACAACACGGACTACGTGGGCGTGCTGCGTACTTTGGAGCAACGCATACCGCTGCGAGGCAGCCGTGTTTTGATTTTCGGAGCAGGCGGAGCCGCCCGGGCCGTGGCCTTCGCGCTCGCCCGAGCGGGGGCGGCTGTGTGCGTGTGCGCCCGGCGGCCGGCGAGAGCGAGGTCGCTCGCGGCAGCGGTCGGCGGGGAAGCCGTCGCGAGGGATCGAGTGCGCCGGGAATTCTTCGACGCGATCGTGAATGCGACGCCGGTGGGGATGCATCCGCTCGTCGACCGGTCGCCGCTCGAGGCGCGGGATTTGAATTGTCGGCTGGTATTTGACACCATTTATCGCCCGCGCACGACCAAGCTGCTCCAACTGGCGGCGCGGCGCGGGATCGAAACCGTCTCGGGGCTGGACATGTTCGTGGCCCAGGGTGCGGCGCAATGGGAAATCTGGACGGGGGAGCGCGCGCCAGTCGAGGCCATGCGGCGCGCGGTAATTCGCGCTCTGGACACCGAGGAAAAGGTGACCGGCGCACACAAGACGAGGAGAAAGACGCGGTCGGCGCGATGATTCAACCTGACTTCAAGACGTTCCGCCATTTGGCCCGTCAGGGCAACCTAGTGCCGGTTTACGAGGTGTACACGGCCGATTTGCTCACGCCTGTCGGAGCGTATCTTCGCATCGCGCGCCGCGCGAAATATTCATTTCTGCTCGAGAGTGTGGAAGGCGGGGAGACGATTGCGCGTTACACGTTTGCCGGTGCGAATCCGGTGGAGGTGTTCCGGGCGCGCGGCCGGAATTGCACTCTCGAAGCCGGCGGCAAGAAGAGTCAGTTCGAGGGTAATCCCGTCGAGCACCTGCGACGGCTCACCGAGCGCTACCGACCCGTGCGCGTGCCGGGGCTTCCTCCGCTGATCGCCGGCGCGATCGGATACTTCGCATACGACATGGTGCGGCTGATCGAACGCATCCCGGATACCGGGCGCGACGACGTCGGCCTCGACGATTGCGTGATGATGTTCTATCTGGGGCTGCTGGCGTTCGATCACGTGCAGCACAGCGTCTGGATCATCCGCAACGTCTTCACGGACGGTCCGGGCAGCTTGCGCGCCAAATACGATGCTGCCGTGAGCGAAATCCGACGTACCCGGCGGCTTCTCGAAGGGCCTTTGCCTCGGCAGGAGCGGCCCCGGCGCCCGACCCCGCTGCGCGTGAGGTCGAATATGACCAAGGCCCAATTCACCGCTGCCGTGCGAAGAACGAAGGCATATATCCGCGCCGGCGACGCCTTTCAAATCGTTTTGAGCCAGCGATTCGAGGCGCGAACTACCGCCGACCCGTTCGAAATTTACAGGGCGCTGCGCGTGGTGAATCCTTCCCCCTACCTGTACTACCTGAAGCTCGACGACGTCTCCGTAGTTGGCAGCTCACCCGAGATGCTGGTGAAAGTGCAAGGGCGCGAGGCCTTTTACCGGCCGCTCGCCGGAACGCGTCCGCGCGGGCGCACCGAGAGGGATGACCGCGCGCTGGAGGCGGAGCTTCTCGCCGATCCCAAGGAGCGCGCCGAGCACGTGATGCTCGTGGATCTCGGACGCAACGATCTAGGCCGCGTGTGCGAGTACGGCTCGGTGACGCCGGAACGGCTGATGTTCGTCGAGCGATACTCGCACGTGATGCACATCGCATCGAGCCTGCGCGGGCGGCTGCGCGACGACGTGGATTGCTTCGACGCACTCATGGCATGTTTCCCGGCGGGGACGCTTTCGGGAGCGCCCAAGGTCCGCGCGATGCAGATCATCGACGAGCTCGAACCGACGCGGCGCGGAATCTACGCGGGCGCGATCCTCTATCTCGACTTCTCGGGCAATCTTGACTCGTGCATCGGCTTGCGCACGCTGGTGGCCAAGGACGGGCGCGCCTACGTGCAGGCAGGCGCCGGGATCGTGGCCGATTCGGTGCCCGAGCGCGAATATCAGGAAACCGTCAACAAGGCGCGCGCTTTGATCACCGCGCTGGAGATCGCCACGCGCGGGGGCGGAAGTCGCGGGGAATAACAAGCTGCGCTATCCTAAGAAGCTGGCCATGATCCTGCTGCTCGACAACTACGACTCGTTCACGTACAACCTGGCGCAGTACCTCGGCCAGATGGGGCAGGAGCTCGAAGTGCGGCGGAGCGCATCGTGATCTCGCCCGGCCCGTGCACGCCGAACGAAGCGGGCATCAGCGTGGCCCTCATCCAGCGCTTCGCCGGAGAAATCCCCATCCTGGGCGTCTGCCTTGGGCATCAGGCGATCGGCGCGGCCTTTGGCGGACGCGTGGTTCGGGCGCCGAAAATCATGCACGGCAAGACCAGCGAGATTCGTCACGATGGAAAAACCATCTTCCGCGGTCTGCCGCAGAATTTCGTGGCCACGCGCTACCACTCGCTGATCGTCGAGCGGAAATCGCTGCCGCGAACGCTCGAAATTTCCGCCGAAACCGCCGACGGCATAATCATGGGCCTGCGGCACCGCAAGATGACCGTCGAGGGCGTGCAGTTCCACCCCGAATCGGTCCTCACCGAAGTTGGATTCAAACTCCTCGAAAACTTCCTGACGATTTAGCGGGGGTTCGCGGCGTCACGACGCGGCAAGGCCCTGGCTTTTCTTGCCCTGGGAGAATGCCACGAGCGCTTCCAGTCGCTCGCCGGCGGCTCCGGAATCGATGGATTTGGCGGCGAGGCGAACGCCCTCTAGGAAGTCGCGTGCGCGCCCGGCCACCAGAAGCGCCGCGGCAGCATTGGCAAGCACGATCTCGCGGAGCGGACCGTGCAAGCGATGGTTGTGCGCCGAGCGCCCGAAAATCTTGTGAATAACCTCCGCGTTGTGTTTGGCATCGCCGCCGCGAATCGCCTCAAGGGGCGCGCGGTGCAGGCCGAAATCCTCGGGCGTGACGGTGTACCTTCGCACGGCTCCATCGCGCAGCTCGGCGACGTAGGTTTCGCCGGCGATGGAAATCTCGTCGAGGCCGTCCGCGCCGTGGACCACGAGCGCGCGACGCACGCCTAGCTCGCCGAGCGCGCGCGCCATGAGCTCCGTCAGGCTGGCGTCGTACACGCCCACTACCTGCGCGGACGCTCCCGCAGGGTTCGTGAGCGGGCCGAGAAGATTGAAGACAGTGCGCATGCGCACTGTCTTCAATCTTCTCGGCCCGCTCAC
>DATLWP010000301.1:0-1870 GCA_035576265.1 Candidatus Polarisedimenticolia bacterium | reverse complement strand
AAATTAAGATTGCGCTTGCGCCGAGCAGTAGCAAGGAGAATCTAGGCATCCGCGCTTATAAATCACGCCCTACCGAGAACGCCCACCGTTATCGCTTGAGGCGCCGCGTGCAGACCTATGAGCTTGACCCTGAGGGACGAGTGCATCACACCGTGTTTCTCAACTGGACCGAGCAGTCGTATTACAACGCCATTCGAATGGCCGGCCACCCGCTCGAACAGCTACGTTTGGGGGATTGGGTGGTGTTTCTGGGCGGTCACGATGTCGAATATTTCGACGCGGCCCGCGACAATGACGAGATCGAAGTCGTGAGTTGGATTTGCGAAATCGGCAAAGTGCGCGGCGCCTGGACCCATGAGATCTATCAAGCGGAGACAATGACACCGCTGGCACGCGATTACTCTTTAGGTGTTTTTGTCAATCGGCAGGGAAGACCGACAGCTGCTCCGCCGTCAGTCGTCGATGACATTTTGCGTGGCCCCGCGAACAGAGGCTAAAGTGGAAAGGCGAGCGAACTATTTATCGCGTTGGTGCCCAAAGTGAACGCAAGCCCGATCATGTTTTGATTGCCGTTTCGATGCCTCTCTAACGTCATTTCCTAGTTTTGCCCCTGAACCGCGGCTCCGCCTTCCTTTGGCGATGTCGTCTGGTAGAGTAGGTCGTATCGGCGTGGCGAGCTGCAACAATTCCTGAGGCCGTGCGCGAACGAAAGGAGCAAGAGATGAACTCCTCGTCCATGGAACTGGGACCGATTGGAATTTGGACGGCACAGTTCGATTATCAGCCTGCCGCCAAGGCCCAACAAGCGGCCGCGGAACTCGAACAGCTCGGATTCGGAGCGATTTGGTTCCCTGAAGCCGTGGGCCGCGAATCGCTCACCCATGCTGCGTTACTTCTCGGCGCAACCAGCCGAATAGTCATTGCCACAGGCATCGCAAATATTTACGCCCGCGATTACGTCACAATGGCCGCCGGACAGAATACTCTGGCCGAAGCCTACCCGGGGCGGTTTCTTCTCGGTCTCGGCGTCAGCCACGTTCCACTGGTTGAACAGGTAAGAGGCCACAGTTACGGCAAACCGGTCGCTTCAATGCGGGCATACCTCGATGGAATGGATCGGGCTCCGTATCGGGCGGCACTTCCGAGTGTGACCCCCAACCGAGTGCTGGCAGCGCTCGGACCGCAAATGCTGCGCTTGGCCGGAACGCGGGCGGGCGGCGCGCATTCATACTTTGTCCCTCCGGAACACACCGCGGGCGCCCGTGAAATATTGGGCAGCGATCGACTCCTGGCGGTGGAGCAGGCCGTCGTGCTTGAAACCGATGCAACCAAAGCGCGAGAGATCGCACGAGTACACACTGCCAGGTACCTTGCACTGCCTAACTATGTGAACAACTTGCGCCGCCTCGGATTCGGTGACGCGGACCTCACGGACGGTGGCAGTGACCGTCTGGTCGATGCCATCGTCGCCTGGGGTGATATGACCGCCGTTATCGATCGGTTTCGCGCGCATCAATCCGCGGGCGCGAACCACGTCTGCATTCAGCTGCTCCCGGCCGACCCGCAGGCGCTGCCGATGCCGCAGTGGCGCGAAGTCGCATCCGCGCTGCTGAGATCGAAGTGAAATGGAAAGAGATTGCCCTCATCGTAGGTCAAGACCCGTACGAGAGGCGGCAAGAAACTGTGGAGATCATGAGGGACGAGAAGTTTATGAAATAAATTCGTAGAGGCGTGCAATCTCTCAGATCCGCAAAGAAGCGCTAAATGCTGAATGGTTTTTCACCAACTAAAATCTACTTTAAAGGAGGACGTTATGACGAAGAGAAAATTTTCTCGCGGATTGATGATCGCTGTTATCATCGGAGTTTTT
>DATLWP010000300.1:0-2845 GCA_035576265.1 Candidatus Polarisedimenticolia bacterium | reverse complement strand
TGTTCACGTAGTCCTCGACCACTGGCGTGCCAGTGTCCTCGCCGACGTCCATCGTCTCGTCGAGTGAGAAGCGGACAGGGATGGTGCGTTCGATGGTGCCCTGGGCGACCTGCTGACCGTCCACGAAGAGCGTGCCGGTGGCGCTCTTGCCCATGCCCTGGCCATTGTATTTCATGTCCACCTTGAGCGTGTGCGCGCCCGGGGCAAGTTTCTCCTTCCCAGTGACCCGATACTTGTATTGCTTCTGGTTGGAGAACGAGTAATCAAACTCAGGCTTGCCATCCAGGACGAGCAACGCATAACCGCCGAAACGCCCGCCTTGCGTGATGAGAACACCTTCGGCTCCGCCATCAGGAATTTCCACTTCCGCCGTGATGGTCCACGACTTGTTCTTCGTGTCCGGCGCTGCGCCTTCGGGGACGCGGATCGTGCCCGGAAAGTAGGTGAACACGCTTCGTCCGCGCGTCAGGCTCGGGCGAATGGACACATCAGTCCGTTCTGCAAACGAGGCGTCCAGCGGATAAACGTTGTATTTCTTCGCTTCACGGTCAAAGACGCGTTGCAGTTCCTTGAGCTTCGCCGGATTTTGCGCGGCCAGATTGTTTGCCTGCGAGAAATCATCCGCCGCGATGTGGTAAAGCTCCCACTGAAAATCCATCGGATCGGGCGTGGGCGTGCCGAGGGCAACTTTGGCCCAAGGCAAACGCAGGGGCACGGTGTTGGCCATCCACCCGTTGTCGTAAACACCCCGGTTGGCGAGCAGTTCAAAATACTGCGTCGGATGGCGCGTGGGTGCCTTGGCGTCATCGAAAGAATAAACGAGACTCTTGCCTTCGATGGGCGTCTGCTTCACGCCGTTAATCATCGTCGGCTCCTTGACCCCGGCTGCTTCGAGAATCGTCGGCACGAGGTCAATGACCGAGCAGAACTGCGAGCGGATTTCGCCGGTCTGTTTGATGCGCTTGGGCCAGGAGATGACGAGGCCGTTGCGGGTGCCGCCGAAATGGGAGGCGACCTGTTTGGTCCATTGGAACGGCGTGTCCATCGCGTGCGCCCAACCGACGGGATAATGGTTGTAGGTGGTCGGCCCGCCGAGGTCATCGATGATGGAGAGCAGATACGGAATGGTTTCTTCGACACCATTGGCCGCGACGCCGACTTCGTTTGCCAGGCCTTGCAACGTGCCTTCACCGCTCGCGCCGTTGTCGCCCATCACATAAATGATGAGCGTGTTGTCCAGTTCGCCCGTGTCCTCGACGGCCTTGAGGACGCGCCCGATGTTGTAATCGCAGAAAGCCAGACAAGCCGCATACACTTCCATCATGGGGGCATAGAGCCTGTGCTGGTCGGCGCTCAATGAATCCCACGCGGGAATTTCCTTGGGCCGCGCGGTGAGCTTCGTGCCGGCGGGAACGATGCCTTGCGCGATCTGGCGCGCGAGCGTTTCCTCGCGCAGCTTGTCCCAGCCCTGGTCGAACTTGCCCTTGAATTTCGCGATCCATTCCTTCGGGGCGTGGTGGGGCGCGTGGGTCAGGCCCGGCGCGTAGTAGGCGAAGAAAGGCTTGTCCGGCGCGAGCGACTGCTGTTGGCGAATCCACGCGATGGCGTGGTCGGCCATGTCTGCGTCGAAGTGATAATTCTTCGCGTCATGCGGCGGTTCGATCGGCTTGGTGCCTTCAAAGAGGGCCGGATGCCACTGATCGGTGTCGCCGCCGACAAAGCCGAAGAAATACTCGAACCCAAGGCCGGTAGGCCAAAGGTCGTACGGCCCGGCCTGACTCGACTGCCAGTCCGGCACGTTGTGGTTCTTGCCGAACCACGCCGTGTTCCAGCCGTTCTGCTTGAGGATTTCTCCGATGCTGCCGCAGCTTTTCGGCATCAGCGAGTTGTAGCCGGGGAAGCCCGTGGCCATCTCCGTGATGACGCCAGTGGCGCAGGTGTGGTGGTTGCGACCGGTGATGAGCGCGGCGCGTGTGGGCGAGCAGAGTGCCGTCGTGTGAAACGTGTTGTAGCGCAGACCGGCTTTCGCCAGCCGGTCGAATGTGGGCGTTGGAATTGGTCCGCCAAACGTGGATGACGCGCCAAAGCCCACGTCATCGGTGAGGATGAGCAGGACATTGGGTGCGCCCTTGGGTGCGGTGATGCCTTTGGGGAAGTCCGGCGTGGACTCCCTGGCCGTGCGGCCAATTTTCCCTTTGAACGGCTGTGGCGGACGAGGCAGGACTTCTTGCGCCCCTGCCGGTAGCGCGATGACCACGCCCAGCGCAAGGCTGAAGGCGGCGAGCATGGTTTTTGTTTTCATGTTTGTACGTGACTGCGTTCGAGTTTTGTTAAATTGCGTCGCGGACCGGAATCATTTCGGGAACAGGAGTATGACGGCGAAGCGGATGCCCCAATCGGGCGCGGAGCGCGGACCGTCGGCGTAGTACTTCGCGCCGACCTGGAGCTGCACAGGCGTTTTCCCCACCTTTACCAGTTGCGCCACCATCGCATTGATCGGCACGGTCCATTGTTCGTTTTTCCAATCGTAGGTGGACTCCAGGTTCAGGGTGAACGTGGTCTGCTTTTTGGTGGTGAAGGCCAGGAAAGGCTGAAGGAAGGTCTGGCTGACATCGGGCCGGTTGCCGTTACCCGCGACGGACCAGACGTGACGATGGACTTGGAATCATCCTCCCTTTTCGGCAGCCCGAGCAGGTCGAGCACCTCGGTGATGTTGGTGGCGTCCGCGGGGGTCAGCGGATCGAGCCAGACATTGAACGCCACTCCCTTCTCGTCACTCTGCACCAGGCTCAGGGCGCCGGTGTTGCCCAGCGCGGCGGACAGTTCGGCCAGACGCCTGAATCGG
>DATLWP010000299.1:0-9461 GCA_035576265.1 Candidatus Polarisedimenticolia bacterium | reverse complement strand
GAGGCCCGTCAGGTCGGGCATGATCCAATCCGTGATCACCAGCGCGGGGTGCTCTCGTTCGTAGACCTCGATGGCCTCCCGTCCGGACTGCGCGACCAAAACCGTGCAGGCGTCTTGCGACAGTGTCTGCTCCACCAGTCTACGGTGGATGGCCGAATCGTCGGCGATCAGAACCTTAAAGTCGTTCATCCGACGTTCGGTTCAGGCTACCTGCGCTGGTCGACTCGTCTGTGAGGTTCGAGCCGGTCGCGCTCGGTATCCCATGATGGCCGATTTTGGTACGCAGGCACCCGATCAACTCGGGAGCGAGGTCGGAAATGTTCATGCCTTCGGAGACAATGAATTTGCAGCTCAAGATGGGCCTGGCTTGGTCGTCGTCGGCAAGCTGGCAGTTCACGCGGCAATACTGGCATTCCTGATTCCAGCAGAAGCGGCCGTAAGGAATAGTTTCCGGGCTGATAAACTGAAAAGCGCGGAGCACGGAATTCTTCTCCGGCACTAGAAACGTTTTCCCGAGTATCGTGATCTCCACCAGTCTTTCGTAGGGCCGGAATACGTCTGCCATGAGTGATGCCTCGCCGTCTGCCATTGAATGAACCCCCGTCCGTCGAAGCTAGATCAGGGGGGGTAACCGAGCAACGGCAACCTAGGCAGTGCGTGCTCAATTCCTTACTGGGCTTCCAGGACGAGGCATTCGTGACATCCGACCCGCACCTGGAACCATTTCACGCCGAACGCGATCCCGCACCGTCGGACCTCGCAGGGCGCGAATATCGTCCGGCATGCACGACCCGCACGCCACGAAGCGACCGCAGGACTTCGCGAGGGTCTCAGTGAAGTCACGCTGGCGTTGCTCCCTGTGTTCTCAGACGAAGAACTGTCCGATGTGACGGTATTTTTCGTAGCGTTGGTCGAGGAGCTGCCGGATGGACAGGCGCGACAGCTCGTCCAGCGAGCGGGAGAGCACAGGATCGAGGAGCCTGGCGGCAGTCGCGTGATCAACGTGGGCGCCGCCTTCCGGCTCTGGGACGATTTCATCGGCCAGCTTGAGCTCAAGGATATCGGGCGCCGTGATCTTCAGTGCTTCGGCGGCGATTTCGGCCTTGGTGGAATCGCGCCACATGATCGAGGCGCAACCCTCGGGCGAAATGACGGAATAGACTGAATTTTCCAGCATGAGGACGCGGTCGCCGACGGCGATTGCCAGAGCTCCGCCCGACCCACCCTCCCCGGTGATCGTCACGATGATGGGGACCGGTATTCGCGTCATTTCGCGGATATTGTGCGCGATGGCCTCTGCCTGTCCTCGCTCTTCGCCGCCGATGCCGGGATACGCGCCCGGAGTATCCACAAAAACGAAAATCGGCCGGCCGAATTTCGCAGCCAGATGCATGGCGCGCAGGGCTTTGCGGTAGCCCTCCGGTTTGGCTTGGCCGAAGTTGCGCGCGACGCGCTGCTTGGTGTCGCGCCCTTTCTGGTTGCCGACGATCAGGACGGGCCTGCCGTGGAATCGCGCCATGCCCGTGATGAGCGCCGGGTCATCCGCGAAGAGGCGATCGCCGTGAATTTCGCTGAAGTCTTCGAAAAGCAGGCGGATGAAATCATCGGTATACGGACGCTGCGGATGACGTGCAATCTGCAACCGCTGCCAGGCGCCGAGATGCGAGTAAAACTCATGCTTCAGCTCCTCGACCTCATTGCGGATCCGCGCGATTTCAGCCGCGGTCGCGTCCGTCGGAGCCGCCAGGCGGCTTAGCTCGGCCACGTCGCGCTCGAGTGCGTCGATCTCGTCCTGGCGCTTCCTTTCCGCCTCTCTCGATTCAAGCCCTGCGCGCGCGCGCTCCTTGCGCGGCCGGGCAATGCCGGTTTCGCGGAGCGCGGGTTCGGCGTCGCTCGCTGCAAGGTCGTCTGCGGCTTTCTTCGCAGCCTCCTCGCGCTGCCTGGCCCGCTCGCGGAGGCGCCGCAGCCGCTCGCGCGCCAGCTTGCGCCGCTCCCGCTTCTCTTTGTCTTTTTCGCTCACGGAACCACCTCGACGGAATCGGCGCCACAAATTTCGCGCACGCGCTCGACGAGCTCTTGGTCGGCCCGGACGGCGCTCGAGGACTCGAGTGTGGCCTCCATTCCGTCATCTTTGACCAGATCGAACGCCACACGGCGGCGACCCGGGTGGCAAAAAAAACAGGCTGTAGAGACGATCGAGCGCGCCGCCGTCGAAAGCGCTCAACGCTACCCGAACGCGCAGCAGGCTCGGTGCCGTGCCGGCGGCCCTGCCGGCGCTCCGCCCGGCAGCCTGGCTGGCCAACGGATCCGCCAATCGATCCATGGGGCGCGCGTCGGCCACGATCACGCGCGTTCCAACATCTTCCACCGCCACCCGCCCCTTAACCAGAAGCGGCGTGGCCGCCTTCAGAATGGGCTCCAGCTTCTGAAAAGCCTCGGGAAAAACCAGCGCGTCAATCACGCCGGTGCGGTCTTGCAACGTCAGGAGCGCCCAGCGCGCCCCCCGGCGGGACCGCATCGCGCGCGATTGGACAATGATCCCGGCGATGACGATCTCCTCCCCATTGCGGCGGCCCTCGAGTGTGGAAAGTTCGACTGCCTTGAGGTCCTGCAGGCGACCTGCATACTTGTCGAGGGGGTGCCCGGAGATAAAGAAGCCGAGCGTTGAGTGCTCAGCGGCGAGCAGTTCGTGCTCGGGCCACTCCTCCACGTCCGGCAGAACTTCCGGAGGAGGCGCCACGGCTGCAGTCGCGCCGCCAAAAAGCCCGTGCTGGCCGCTCTCCTTCGCGCGTTGCAATTTCTGCGAGCGCTCGATCGCGCGGTCGATCGCAGCGACCATTTGCGCGCGATGGGCGCCCAGGCCGTCGAGCGCTCCCGCGCGCACCAGGCTATCGACCACGCGCTTGTTGAGCAGGCGCGTGTCCACGGATTCGCAAAACTCGAAAAAGCTCGCAAAGCGCCCCAGCGTCTCGCGGGCCTGCAGGATTCCTTTCACCGTGTTTTCGCCCACGTTCTTGATCGCGCGGAGCCCGAAGCGAATCTGATCGCCCACGGGGGTGAAGTCCACGTCGCTTGAATTCACGTCGGGCGGAAGCACGGTGATGCCCATGCTGCGGGCCTCGTTGATGTATTTTACGACCTTGTCCGTGTTGCCCGTTTCCGAGGTCAGCATGGCGGCCATGAATTCGACCGGATAGTGCGTCTTGAGCCAGGCCGTCTGATAGGCGAGCAGCGCGTAGGCGCAGGAGTGCGACTTGTTGAAGCCGTAGCCGGCGAATTCGGCCATAAGGTCGAAGATCCTCTCGGCCTTCTTTTGCGGCACGTTGTGCGCGTGGCAGCCGGTGAGGAATTTTTCGCGCTGCGCGGCCATCTCTTCGGGTTTCTTCTTGCCCATGGCGCGGCGAAGCAGGTCCGCGTCACCCAGCGAAAATCCGGCCAGGCGATTTGCGATCTGCATCACTTGCTCTTGATAGAGGATCACGCCCCAGGTCTCGGCCAAGATCTCCTTCAGCTCGGGCAGATCGTAGGCGACTTTCTTCTTCCCGTGCTTGCGGGCGATGAAGTCGTCGATCATGCCGCCTTGGATCGGGCCGGGGCGATAGAGCGCGTTGAGGGCGGTGAGGTCCTCGAGCCGCGTCGGCTGATAGCGTCTCAGGATGTCTCGCATGCCGTGCGACTCAAATTGGAAGACGCCCGTCGTGTCGCCACGGGCGAAAAGCGCGTAAGTCGGGGCGTCGTCGAGCGGCAGTGACGGGAGATCGATTTGGGTGCCGCGGTTCTGCTCGATCAGGCGCACCGCGTCGTCGAGCACGGTGAGCGTCGTCAGGCCCAGAAAATCCATCTTCAGCAGACCGATGCGCTCGAGCGCATTCATGTCGTACTGCGTCGTGACTTCATCCTTGCTCGACTTGTAGAGCGGCACAATCTCGGTGAGCGGCCGCGGAGAGATCACCACGCCCGCCGCGTGCGTCGAGGCATGGCGTGCGAGTCCTTCCAACCGCAGCGCGACTTCCACGAGTTCCTTCACGCGCTCGTCCGACTTGCGCAGCGATTCCAGCTGAGGCGACTGCTTCAGGGCATCTTCGAGTTCGATGTTGAGCGTGGCGGGGACGAGCTTTGCGATCTTGTCCACGTCTCCGTAGGGCATGTCGAGGGCGCGGCCGGCGTCCTTGAGCACCGCTTTTGCGGCCATGGTCCCGAACGTGATGATCTGCGCGACGCTCTTCTCGCCGTAGGTTTGGCGGACGTAATCGATCACTTCGCCGCGCCGCCGCATGCAGAAATCGATGTCGATGTCGGGCATGGAGATCCGCTCGGGGTTGAGGAACCGCTCGAAGAGCAGATCGTATTGCAGCGGGTCGACGTCCGTGATGCGCAGCGCGTAGCTCACCAGGCTCCCCGCGGCCGATCCGCGGCCCGGTCCCACCGGGACGCCCTGGGCCCGGGCGTATCGGATGAAATCCCAGACGATCAAAAAGTAGCCGGCAAAGCGCATTTTCTGGATCATCTGGATTTCGGCGGAGAGGCGCCGGTCGTATTCGGCGAGCGGATGGCGCAGGCGATCTTCCTTGGCCAGCCGCTCGAGCTGGGGCGCGCGCTGAGCAAATCCCGCGCGCGCGACTTTCTCGAAATACGAGTCCGTGCTTTCGCCTTCGGGAACCTTGAACTCCGGGAACGGATTCCCGACCCGCTGGATCTTCACGTTACAGCGCTCGGCGATCGCCACGGTGCGGGCCACCGCATCGGGCAGCTCGCGGAACACTTCGGCCATCTCTTCGGCGGTCTTGAAGTAGAACTGATCGGTGGCGAACTTCATCCGCTGCGCATCGCTCATGGTCTTGCCCGTCTGGATGCACATCAGGACTTCCTGCGCGTGGGCATCCGAGCGGGTCAGGTAGTGGCAATCATTCGTGGCCACCAGCGGTATGCCGCTTTCGCGCGAAAGTTTCACGAGGTCGCGATTGATGCGCGGCTCGACTTCCAGTCCCTGGTCCTGCACTTCGAGGAAGAAGTTGCCCTTGCCGAAAATATCGCGCAAGCGATAGGCGTTCGCGCGCGCCTGATCGTATTTCTCGGAAAGCAGCGCGTCGGCCACCTCGCCGCGCAGGCAGGCGGAGAGCGCGATCAGCCCCCTGCTGTGCTGCGCCAGCAATTCGTGATCCACGCGCGGCTTGTAATAGAACCCGTCGAGAAAGCCGGTCGAGACCAGTTGAATCAGGTTCCGGTAGCCCTCTTCGTTTTCGCACAGCAGGACGAGATGATTCGAACGCTCGGCTTCGCTGCCGCGGTTCTTGTGGCTGTCCGGCGCGACGTAGACTTCGCAGCCGATGATCGGCTTCACTCCGTGCGTGGTGGCCTGATGGTAGAAGTGCGCGGCGCCAAAGAGGTTGCCGTGGTCCGTGACGGCCACGGCCGGCATGCCGCGGCGCGCGGCTTCGGCGGTCAACTCGCCGATTTCGCAGGCGCCGTCGAGCAGAGAGTAGTCCGTGTGCAGGTGGAGATGAACGAAATTTGCCGGGGCCAAATGAGCCATGCGAAACCCATTCTAAACCAGCTTCGCGGAATCGGAAACGCAATCCTCGCCGTGATGAGTTCCCGCCGATCGCGCCCGCGCGCTCCGCCGGATTCCCGCGACGCAGCTCTTGCGGAATCCGCGGTCGTCAACAGGGAGTGCAACCGAATGGTCGTGCAACCCTCCGGTCGGAGATATACTCTTTGTAATTGAGGCCGGCCCGCGCCCCGACGGTTGGAACGGAGGGAATTCTCCCTCGTTAGGGTAGTTGCGGAGGGGAAAATGCGCCTGCAACGAATGGCTTGGATCGGGCTCTTATTGTTGTTTGGTGGTGCCTCCAGCGTCCGCGCTCAGTACGATTTCGGCTATCCGCACCGGAATATCGAGATCACACCTTTTGGCGGATCGCGATTTGGAGGCGTGATCGACCTCAACCCGAGCTCCACGAACGTGTTCGACTACCTGACGATCAAGAGCACGTGGGATTACGGCGTGATGGGCAATGTGGACATTATCCCGAGCCTCCAGGCGGAGTTTATGTGGAGCCGCCAGCCCACCGAACTCGGCGCACACGACTTCGTCACCGGAATCACGTTGCCCGCGGGGAATGCCACCCTCGACATGTACCAGTGGGGCTTTCTGATCGCCCTGCGCGATCCCGAGGCGAAGCTCGTGCCGTTCATGGTGGCGGGCTTGGGCTTCACGCACTACAGTGCGCGCCAGGTGACGCTGGGTTTCAGCAATGGCTTTTCCTACAACATCGGCGGCGGCGTGAAGTACTTCTTCGCCAAGCACGTGGGCTTGCGATTGGACGTGCGCTATGCGCCATCGCGCACCACCCGTTCGACCGGCGTGGTGTGCGATCCCTATCTCGGTTTCTGCTACCCGGCCACGTTCGCGAACCACGCGCGCCAGGGCCAGGCCAATCTCGGCCTGATCTTTCGTTTCTAAGGGATTTCTTCGCGTCGGCGAATCGGATGTGATCCTAAAATTCGTCCGACTCTTGGGCGAACTTAAAGCCCGGCAAATCGGGCGCCGGGCCGGTGTGCGAAATCTTGACGCGAATGGGAGGCTCGGACTCGGCTCCCGCCTTGCGCAGGACCGCGTAGCTCGTCAGCGCTTCGCTGTAAATCTTGGTAATCAGATAGGACTCGCCGCTGTCGTCTTTCTTCCAAACCTGGCCGACTTGGATTTTCCGAATGGGCACCGTACGACTGTAGACACATTCCCGGAGGGCGTCAATACGACGTGGACGGGCTGATTCGCCGTAGAAAACGACGGTAGACGAATCCGCAGGCAACCGACGCCCGGAGGCAGCTTGCGCGCACTTTTAGTGGTGTCGCGTGCTTCTCTT
Source organism: Candidatus Polarisedimenticolia bacterium (assembly GCA_035576265.1). GTDB lineage: Bacteria > Acidobacteriota > Terriglobia > Acidiferrales > UBA7541 > Palsa-295. Next base: position 2,595 of record DATLWP010000299.1, on the reverse strand, counting down.
ATGGCATCTTAATCCCTGGTAGGTAACACCGTGCCATCCGACAAGAAGGTCGCCATCGTCCTCTTCCAGTTGGGCGGGCCGGATTCGCAGGCGGCCGTCGAGCCGTTTCTCTACAATCTTTTTTCCGATCCCGACATCATCAATTTTCCCGGCTCTTTTCTCGCGCGCAAACCGCTGGCGAAGCTGATTTCCACGCTTCGCTCGAAGACCGTCCGGCAGAAATATGCTCAGATCGGCGGCGGTTCTCCGATCCGCCGCCTCACCGAGCAGCAGGCCCGTGCGCTCGAAGCAGCCCTGCGCCCGCACATCAACGCCCGCGCCGTGGTGGCCATGCGCTACTGGCATCCGGATACCCGCGAAGCCATTGCCGCGCTCGAGAGCGCGCCCTTCGACGAGCTCGTCCTTCTTCCGCTTTATCCCCAATATTCCTTTGCCACCACGGGCAGCAGCCTCAACGAATGGAATCGCCTGTACAAGCCTAAGGTTCCCGTCCACGTCCTCGATCATTTCTTCGATCATCCGGACTACATCGCCGCCATCGTCGAGCGCATCAACGGCGTCCTCTCCGAGTTGCCGCGCCCCGAAAAAGTCCGTCTCGTCTTCAGCGCGCACGGTCTCCCGATGACGCTCGTCGAAAAGGGCGATCCGTATCCGGGTCAGATCGAGTCCACCGTTCGATTGGTGCGCGAGCTTGGCGCGTGGCGGAACCGCAGCGTCCTCTGCTTTCAGAGCAAAGTTGGCCCGCAGAAATGGCTCCAGCCTTCGCTCACCGGCACGATCGAGAAACTCGCCGCCGAGGGAGCGCGGCGCGTCCTGGTGGTTCCCATTGCTTTCCTTACCGAGCACATCGAGACGCTCCACGAGATCAATATCGAAGCTCGCGAGCAGGCCCATTCTCTCGGCATCACCGATTTCCACATGATGCCCGCGCTCAACGATTCGCCGATCCTGATCCGCGCCCTGGCCGACCTCGTCCTCCGCTCCGTCGGCCTCCGCTCCGGCGTCGCCTCCCTGACTCTTTAGCATTTTGCTGTCATCCCGAGCCCAGGCGCGCGGCGTTCGCATGACCGCGAGAGATCTGCTGTTGGATTGTTGCGGCGTTCCGCTTGCTGGGTTCATCTGTGTTTCCTTGTCTCCTTCCTCGATCGGTGCCTAACTATGCTCATCCGCGCCTGCGCAAATCTCCTACCTCCGACGCCCGTGATATAACCGTATCGTGGAATTCTCGCTCACCGACGAGCAGCAGCAGCTTCGCCGCACTGTCCGCGAATTCGCCGAGGCCGAAATCGCGCCGCACGTCATGGAATGGGACGAGGCCTCGCACTTTCCCTCGGAAATCATTCCGCGCCTCGCCGAAATGGGTTTTCTCGGCGTCATCTTCCCGGAAAAATACGGCGGCGCGGGCATGGGCTATCTCGAATACGCCCTCATCATCGAGGAACTCTCCCGCGTGGACGGCTCCATCGGCCTCACCGTCGCGGCGCACAATTCTCTTTGCACCAATCACATTTTCAAATTCGGCAGCGAGGCTCAGAAGCAGAAATTCCTCGTCCCGCTCGCCCAGGGCACGAAACTCGGCTGCTGGTCGCTCACCGAGCCCGAAGCAGGCTCCGACGCCGGCGGCACGCGCACCGTCGCGGTGAAACAGCAGGAAGGGCTCCCAGGTCCCCGGCGAGGGGAGCCTGGGAGATCAGGCGGCGCTTGGATACTCAACGGCTCGAAGACCTTCACCACCAACGGCCACTACGCCGATGTCTGCGTGGCCATGGCCGTCACCGACGCCTCGAAGAAACACCACGGCATTTCCGCCTTCATCATCGAGCGGGGAACTCCCGGCTTTCGGCCCGGCAAGGAGGAAAACAAGCTCGGCATGCGCGCCAGCGACACGAGCGAAGTCGTCTTCACGGATTGCCGCGTCCCGGCTGAAAATCTGCTCGGCCGCGAAGGCGAAGGCTTTATCAACTGCTTGCAAATTCTCGATGGCGGCCGCATCTCCATCGCGGCGCTCGGCCTCGGCATGGCCCAGGGCGCCTACGAGTGCTCGGTGCGCTACGCAAAAGAGCGCAAGCAGTTCGGCCGTCCGATTGCCGATTTTCAGGCCATCCGCTTCAAGCTCGCCGACATGGTCACGCAAATCGACGCCGCCCGCCTGCTCACCTACCGTGCCGCCTGGCTCGCCGACCGCGCCATTGCCTCAGGCGCGGGTGACGACGACGCTCGCATCACCCGCGAAGCCAGCATGGCCAAGCTCTATGCCGGAGAAGTCGCGGTGCGCGTCGCGGGCGAAGCCGTGCAGATTCACGGCGGCTACGGCTTCATCAAGGACTATCCGGCCGAAAAGTTTTATCGCGACGTCAAGCTCTGCACCATCGGCGAAGGCACCAGCGAAATTCAGCGCCTCGTCATCGCCCGCCAGCTCCTCGGCAAGTGACGATCCGACGAGTACCGTCAACCCGAGGGATCAACGCGACCGAGGGATCTGTCCCGTACGTCTCGCCAGCGTGGCTATCTGCGAGGCAGTTCTCAAGTCCCGTCGGTCGCCACCATCCAGTGCGAGACGCAAATCGGGCTAATTCGGTGTCTAAAGAACCAGAC
>DATLWP010000298.1:0-7381 GCA_035576265.1 Candidatus Polarisedimenticolia bacterium | reverse complement strand
CGGCGAAGTATTTCTGGTGGCCCCGCATCACGGTGATAAGGATCTCCTCGGGCAGCGCGAGAAATGCGGGATCGAAATTCCCGAGAATCACTGCGGGGTACTCGTTGAGGTAGCTGACAAGATCGAGCAGGACCGCGTCTTCATGCGCGCGGACCGACTTGCGCGAGGTGAGCTTGCCAAGTTCCCCCTCGATCTTCCGGCGCCTCGCCTCGGGCCGGCACAATACGAAGTTCTTCTTGAGCTTCAATTCGTAATCCCGCGGCCCAGTGACGGGAATGCTCCTGCTCCCCAGGAAGCGATGGCCGTCCGTGCGATTCCCCGTGCGCACGCCTACAAATGTAAATGGCACCACCTTGCCGTTCAGCAGGGCCACGATCCAGCGGATCGGGCGAATAAAGCGCGGCGTGGACGCACTGGTCCAATACATCGACCGTGGCCAAGAGATGTCCCGAATCGTCTCAGGCAGAACTTTTGCCAGTATTTCCGTGGCGGGCTTTCCGCGAGTAATCTGCCTCGCCGCGACATACTCGCCTTTGGGAGTATCGACGATCGCAAGCTTCGAGACGGGAATTCCCTGCTTCTCGGCAAAACTAAATGCCGCGCGCGTGGGCGTTCCCACATTGTCGAAGGCCACGGATTTCGGCGGGCCGACGATTTCGCGGGTCACATCTTCCTGCCTCAATCGAATGCCGCGCGCGATGGCCACCAGTCTTCGCGGCGCGCCAAAAGTCTCAATCGATTCTTCAACTGTCGGCTCGTCGACTAATGCGTTGCCGACCAGATGATTCGCAAGAATTGCTTTAAGTTCCTGAGCTGCCTTGAAGATCATTCCCGCCGGAATTTCTTCACAGCCGATCTCCAAAAGGAATTCGCCAGTCGCTTCCCGGCCCGTTGGTTTCGCCCGCCGCCTCGTCCTGCCTGGTTTCGGTCTGCGCGCCTTCATCCCACCACCTCGGCGGCCTGCTTCACCGCGGCGCGCTGGTCGAGCCAAGCATGGGCCACTTGCGTTGCGAGCTTGCGAACTCGCCCGATCATCGCCGCCCTTTCGGTGACGGAGATTGCCCCGCGTGCATCGAGCACGTTAAACAGGTGCGAGCATTTCAAGCAGAAATCGTAGGCCTGCAAGATCGGATACCACTCGATTCCGTCCCCTTTGATTTCGCCGAACGCGCCGAGCAATCGCGCCGCCTCGGCCTCGATTAAGTCGAATTGCTTGCGTGTCGAGGCCGTGTCGGCGTAGTCGAAACTGTAAGCGGAGAATTGCTGCTCCTCCGCCAGGCGCACCTCCCGATACCTCACTGCGTCCGACCAGCGCACGTCGAACACGTTGTCCACACCCTGCAGATACGCCGCGATGCGATCGAGTCCGTAGGTGATCTCAACCGAAGCAGGATCGAGATCGATTCCGCCGCACTGCTGGAAGTACGTAAACTGCGTGATCTCGAGTCCGTCGAGCAGGACTTGCCACCCGATCCCCCAAGCGCCGAGCGTCGGAGATTCCCAGTTGTCCTCCTCAAAACGAATGTCGTGCTCTTTCAAGTTGATCCCGACGGCGGAAAGGCTGGCGAGATAGACGTCCTGGATATCGGCCGGGGACGGTTTAAGAACTACTTGAAGTTGCGTATGCTTGTACAGGCGGTTCGGATTTTCCCCGTATCGCCCATCCGCTGGACGCCGGCTTGGCTGAACGTAGACGACACGATACGGATCCGGTCCGAGGACCCGCAGAAAAGTTTCCGGGTGCATCGTTCCCGCGCCGACTTCGATGTCGTAGGGCTGCTGGAGCACGCACTCGCACCGAGCCCAGTATTCCTCAAGTCTTAGTACAAGGTCCTGAAACGCCATGCCTCTCACTTCGGAGCTGCTGCCCCACACTTTCGAACTGCGCTTATGACTCTTCACGCTGGTGACTCCAGAAGTTCCCGCGATGTAAGCCTGCGGTCGATTTGATGCTCGATCACATCGAGCATGATTTCCGTCAGTTCCCTTGTGGCGAGCCCACCCGCTGGATCCGAGGGCCACTCCTCGCTCAGCCGGTCGAGCCTTCCTGCGAGCATTCGCTTCGCCGCTGCCAGTGCTGCCGGCGAAACGGTCCGCATGCCGCCTCGGCGACACTTGTTACAAGCAATCGCCTGCGCGCTCGGCGAAAAGTAGGCTGCAGCGTCTCCAGGTAACGCACTGCCGCATCGCCCGCACCGGTCGAGCGGCGGAAGCCAGCCGCCAAGCTTCACGGTCCAGAGTGCGAAGTAAGCGAGCGGCAGTTCGGGCCTGCCCGTGCGCTTCACAGTCTGTGCAGCGAGCAGGAGCAACCGAAAATTCGCGTCCGAGGCTTCGCGTTCCGGCAGCACCGCCTCGGTGATCTCGCTGAAGAGCGCGAGCACTACGCTCGAAGCGTAATCGCGGAACGCATCGAGAAACGACTCGATCATCTCGCACTGGTTGATGCGCACCAGATCCCGGGTCTCGCGCTCGAAAAACCAGACGCGTATGTGCGACAGCCGTTCGAGCGTCGAGCCGAACCGGCTTTTGGGCCTCCGCGCTCCCGCCGCCACGCCGCGCATCCGCCCCATCGTCCGCGAGAAAAAGCTGACCAGGCGATCCGCTTCGCCGAGTGCATAGCTCTGCAGGACAATGGCCTCGGATTCGTGAAGTGGCATTGGCGTGTCGGTGCTTCGACGGCCTATCCCCGCGCGGCCCGGCCCTCATCCGGTCTCCCACAGCGCGCTAACGAAGTGCGCTCCGAAACGAATTTTTCTATCATAGCAAATCACGCGGCGCAATCGCTAAACAGCTTCCGAGAGCTGGCGCCGCAGCCGTTTCAAAATTTCACAAGGTCGGCTACAGTGTTGCCGCGATGAACGCAACGGTTGCGCCGCCAAATGTGGACGTGGTGGGCGTGGGCATCAACGCCACCGACACCATTCTCCGCCTTCCCAGCTTCCCTGCGCCCGACTCCAAGATCGAACTCCTTTCGGCGGAGGTGACGCCTGGCGGGCAGGTCGCGAGCGCTATTGTCGCGTGCCGCCGCTGGGGACTTCGGGCGCGCTACGTCGGAAAGATTGGGGACGACGCGGCAGGAAAATTTCAGGTCGACGAGATGCAGCGCGAGGGTGTCGACACGCGCTGGATCACCGTTCCCGGGTGCCAGAGTCAGACGGCATATATTCTCGTCGACGAGCCTTCGGGCGAACGCACCGTTCTCTGGAAACGCGACCGCGGAATCGCTCTGCGCCCGCAAGATCTGAAGCGCGAGTGGATTCGCGGCGCGCGGGCCTTGCTCGTCGATGGACACGACACGGAGGCAGCGGCCTGCGCGGCACGATGGGCGCATGAGGATAACATCCCGGTCGTCGGTGATTTCGACAATCGTTATCCGTCAGTTGAAGTGTTACTTCAATATGTGGACTTCCCTATCACATCGAAAGATTTCCCTGAGAGACTCACGGGCGAGATGGACCTGCTGAAGTCCCTTCCCGAAATTTTTCGAAACTTCAAGTGCCGCTTGATCGGCGCAACGCTCGGGCGGCTTGGCGTTCTGACCTGGGACGGTGATCGCTTCCTGCTCTGCCCCGGCTTCCTTATCACGCCGGTGGACACGACCGGAGCAGGCGACATTTTTCATGGCGCCTTTCTTTACGGATTAATACGAGGCTGGACTTTGGAAGAAACACTTCAATTCAGTTGCGCTGCGGCGGCACTGAACTGCGAGGCGCAGGGAGCCCGTGGTGGAATCGCACCCATCGAGAGAATTCGAAATTTTCGTCGGGACGCCCGGCGCTCCGAGGCGGCATACCCGCCGGACCAGTTACTCGAAGCTTCGCGCGCGGCGAAGCGCGAAGGGGCTAAGCTGTGATCCCTCTCAAGAACATGACGCCGCGCCGGTCGCTTCCGGTCATCACTCTGCTGCTGATCGCCGCGAACGTGGTCGTTTTCGTTTATCAGATCTCGCTCGCCCCGGCGGCCAGCGATGCTTTCATCCGCACCTATGCGCTCGTGCCGTCGAAGATTCCGCTTGCTCTGGCAGGCAGGCACTACACGCTCCCACAGGCCCTGGTGCCGCTCTTCACATGCATGTTCCTCCATGGAGGGTTCCTCCACATCTTGGGCAACATGTGGTTTCTATGGATCTTCGGCGGCAATGTGGAGGAGCGTTTCGGCTCGGCCGTCTATCTGCTCTTTTATCTTGTCTGCGGCATCGCGTCGAGTGTTTCGCAGTTGCTCTTTTCCTGGGGTTCGCATATTCCGTCGCTGGGGGCGAGCGGCGCGATTTCGGGTGTTCTGGGCGCGTACATCATGTTCTTCCCCAGGTCGCGAATTCTTACGCTCGTCCCGCTTTTCATCATTTGGTTCACGGCGCGGGTTCCGGCGATTATCTTCATCGGACTGTGGTTCGTCCTTCAGTTCTTGAGTGGTCTGAGCTCCCTCGGTGCAGCGAGTTCGGGCGGCGTCGCCTGGTGGGCGCACGTGGGTGGCTTCCTGACCGGACTTTTTCTCGCTCGGGCGGCTGCGATCCGCGCCACAGCCGTCTATCATTAAGTTCTCCCCACGCGTTCGGCGCTTTCTGCGCTGTCACCCCCGCGTGCTTCCGTCGTCGTGCCGACAGTTCGAGTCGCGCTTGAAATATCTTTTCTGCAGCCGCAAGCCTGGCGACGAGCATCGCACCAACGGCACCGCGTTAGAATGCATGCAATCTTTGCGAAAAAAATACGAATGCCGACTGTGCAAGACCGGAGTGGTTTGTGTTAAGGTTATCTGTTTAATCGACGCGCTTCCCGACCCATACTTTCGGTTGTGACGGCGTAGCCTCAGGAGAGGTGATCGTGAAGAACTCATACAATGGAGTAGCGGTCCCGCCAAATGGTCGGCGCATCGAATTTGTCGACGGCCAGTTCCAGGTTCCCGATCAGCCGATCATTCCCTTCATCGAAGGTGACGGCACAGGACGCGATATCTGGCGTGCATCCCGCCGGGTTTTCGACGCCGCCGTCGACAGGGTTTACGGCGGAAAGCGTAAGGTCGCCTGGCTCGAGGTTTTTGCCGGTGAAGTGGCCTTCAATAAGTTCAAAGACTGGCTGCCGCAGGATACCGTTGAAGCCATCCGCGATTTCCGCATCGCCATCAAGGGGCCGCTGACGACCCCGGTGGGCGGCGGGATACGCTCGCTCAACGTAACGCTCCGCCAGGTCCTCGATCTCTACGCCTGCGTCCGTCCCGTCCGTTACTTCGAGGGCGTTCCCACACCGGTGCGCAATCCCGAGCGCATGGACATCGTCATCTTCCGCGAGAACATCGAAGACGTCTACGCGGGAATTGAATGGAAGTGCGGCACGCCGGAAGCGAAGAAGCTGATTGATTTCTTGAACAATGAAATGCTACGCGGCACTTCCAAGCACATCCGCGAAGATTCCGGGATCGGCATCAAGCCCATCTCAGCCACTGGCACGAAGCGCCTCGTCCGCCGCGCCATTCAATACGCCCTCATCTACAAGCGCCCCGTCGTAACGCTCATGCACAAGGGCAACATCATGAAGTTCACGGAAGGCGCCTTCCGCGATTGGGGCTACGAGATCGCGCGCGAGGAATTCCGCACCGAGATCGTCACCGAACGCGAAAGTTGGATTCTCGGCAACAAGGACAAGGATCCGAACCTGTCTATCGAGCAGAATGCTGCGATGATCGAGCCCGGTTTCGAGCACGCCACCCGTGAGTTCCGTGATCAGATTTGCGCCGAAGTAAAGCAAGTCCTCGACTCCATCTACCCGTCGCACGGCCGCGGCCAATGGAAGCAGAAGCTTCTGGTCAACGATCGAATCGCCGATTCCATCTTCCAGCAGGTGCTCACGCGTGCCAACGAATATTCCGTCCTCGCCACACCCAACTTGAACGGCGATTACATTTCCGACGCTTGCGCGGCACAGGTCGGCGGCCTCGGCATGGCGCCCGGCGCAAATATCGGTGACGGTTACGGAGTCTTCGAGGCCACCCACGGCACGGCTCCGAAATACGCGGACAAGGACGTCATCAACCCGAGTTCCGTGATACTGTCGGGCTCAATGATGTTCAAGTACATGGGCTGGAGGGAAGTCGGCCAATTGATCGAGGAAGGCATCGACCGGACCATTCATCAGAAGCGCGTCACCTACGATCTTGAGCGGCTCATGACGGGCGCGACCAAGGTCAGCACTTCCGAATTCGCCACTGCGATCATCGAGAATATGCAAGCGCCCGCGACCGTCGGGCGATAATCACACTCGTTTTTATCCCAGCAAGTCAGACTCGATTGCCATATTAAAAGGAGACGTTCGTATGCGGAAGAAAGTGACGGTTGTGGGAGGAGGTTTTGTCGGCTCGACGACGGCGCAGCGTATTCATGACGCCGGGCTCGCCGATGTGGTGCTCACCGATATTCTGGAAGGAGTGCCTGCAGGCAAGGCGCTCGACATGGCGGAATCGGCGCCAATCCTCAGCACCGACGCGCGCGCGGTTGGCATTTCCACCGCCACGGGCGATTACAAAGAAACTGCAAACAGCGACATCATTGTGATTACGGCCGGCTTCCCGCGAAAGCCAGGAATGAGCCGCGATGACCTGCTCAAGGCGAATTACGACGTCATCAAAGGCGTGGTCGAGAAGGTGGTAAAGCTCTCGCCTAACGCCATCTTGATCATCGTCACGAACCCGCTCGACGCCATGGCGCAGGCAGCGTTCAAGGTAAGCGGCTTTTCAAAGAACCGCGTGCTCGGAATGGCCGGCGTGCTCGACTCGGCGCGCATGAGCACGTTCGTGGCGGCGGAGCTGGGCGTATCTGTCGAAAACGTGCACTCGTTTGTACTCGGCGGGCATGGGGACGACATGGTTCCGCTCGCCCGTTACTCGACCGTGGCGGGAATTCCCCTCCCCGAGCTGATATCGAAAGAAAAACTTGAAGCGATTATTACGCGCACCCGCAAAGGCGGAGCCGAGATCGTCAACCTACTTAAGACTGGCTCGGCGTATTACGCACCGTCGGCGGCAGCGGTCGAAATGGTCGAGGCGATTCTCAAGGACAAGAAGAAGATCCTTCCCTGCGCTGTGTATCTCGAGGGCGAGTACGGGATCAAAGGCCTGTTCGTGGGCGTGCCGGTAAAACTCGGAGCGCGCGGCGTCGAACAGATCATCGAGATCAAGCTGACGCCGGAGGAAAAGGCTGCGCTCGACAAGTCGGCCGCCTCCGTGCGTGAACTGGTGAACGTGATCGGGGTCTAGGCCGCTCTACCGTGCGCTTAAAGTAATGCCTGAGATTCGCCGTCGCCCCGCTTGCCTGCGACTCGGCAATCGCCGAGCGCACGACCGACGCACTCTCGGCCTCAAGGCTAGTAAACGAGCCGTGGCATCGGAAGCC
>DATLWP010000297.1:0-2213 GCA_035576265.1 Candidatus Polarisedimenticolia bacterium | reverse complement strand
ACGCCGACGGGACGACCTCCTGGGAACTGACCGTCGGCGCCGGCGGCGAGACGCAGGTACGCATCCATGTGCGTAACTTCAGGTGTTCAACTTCTTGTCCGAAGGTGCTGCAATGAAAATCACCTACAGCCGTATCGAAGCCGAACATCGCGAGTCGATTGAGAAGGAGTTTCCGCATCACGTAGCAAAGCTCAATCGTCTCCTGCAGCAATACGCCTCCGATCAGATTGAGCTTCACGCTTCTCTTGAGAAGACGCCGCGGAAGTCCGAATTCGAATTGAAGCTGAGCCTCTCGTTACCTACGGGAAGGCTTCACGCCACCGGTGCAGGGCCGGACGTGCGCGGGGGTGCGAAAGCCGCGTTTGCCGAAATCGAAGCTCAGGTGAAGAAGCACCGGCAAAAGTTGCGCAAGGACTACGTTTGGAAGCGCAAACGCGCCCGCGGCGCACTGAAGCCGGGCGAGATCACCTGGGCGGATTGACTCCGAATCCCAATTACATTACGAAACGTGGCATGAGCGCGAATCGGGCGCGGGTTGCTCGTTTGCTGTCCGCACGCTAGAATCAGAAGCCGCCTGAATCCAGTGCGGCGCCGTCCGTGCCGTTCCGTCGAACACGCAACGTGTCGCGAATTTGCACGCCAGGGGCGTAGCTCAGTGGTAGAGCAGCGGCCTTTTAAGCCGAAGGTCGTGGGTTCGATCCCCACCGCCCCTACCAAACCTCACCCAAACAGTGACTTTTCTGCAGCTGAGTCAGCAATTCCCGAACCTGTTAAGTACGCCCAGCGTTGGTTCGGGTCGCGCCGGTTACTTTCTTCGTCTGATTCGCCCAGTTCGTTCCAGGATAGCTGAAGAGCAGATCGTATCCGGGCGAGCCGCCAGCCACGACGATGTGAAAATCGTCAGGGCTTTGGACGACCGGCACGCTCCCCCCGGGCTTGAGTGCGTCCAGAAAAATTGGGGCGCGATCCGGCCGAATTCGGCCGTCCGCTATGGACGCCCGGACGAAATCGATTTCGTTGTCGTGCCCGAAGAGGACCGGTCCCGCAAGCTTCTCATAGGGCACGCGCGTTTGCTCATAGAGGTATTCCTGCAGGCTTCTTCGCGTGTAGCCATGATTCGCGAGATCGACCGCGCAATCGGGGTGAAGCACGAGGATGTAGGTCTGAGCGTGGGGCCAAACTACTCCGCGGCCCTTAACTTGGGCGATGATCGAAGCGATTACGCCTTGTCCCGTCCACGGTGTTACGGCGCCGCCACCGAAAGTAAGAGGATTCGAGGATGATGCCACTGTTACTGTGCTGTCTCCGGGCTTAAAGCCTCGGCTGACATTGTACGGCTCCCAAGGGCTCCTCTCCGTGTCCTCGGCGAAGGTAAAGAACGTATATGCTTCCAGCCTTCCGGTAAGCGCCATGTCATTGACCTGCGGCCACGTCTGGCCAATGTTCAGCAGCGACAGTCGGAGCGCCCGGCCCACGGTGCTATTCGCCCGCCACCCATGCCCCAGCATCCCGATGCCGGAATTGAAGCCAAGCTCCTGTGCGATGGGGCCATCCACGATCACAACAGGTGTGAACGATCCCGTCGACGCCTGCACGTGTGTAAGGTCGTAATGTATGTCGGTGAATCCCTCCATCGCCGCCAGAATGACCGGAAAATATTCCGGTTTCGCGCCGGCCATCACCGCGTTGATGGCGATCTTTTCGACGGTCGCCGTCCCGTTCTTCGGCGCCACCTGTCCGATCACGTCCTGCGGCGAACGCGTCGTCCCCCCCAGCATCGCGTTCACCGACTCCCGCGTCGGAGGAACGATCGGCAATCCATCGGCCCAATGCTTGGCCAGAAACAGTTCATTCATGTTTTCAAACGCCTCAAGGAAATCCTTGCCGGTCACCGGAATGGTGCCGTCTTCCCGCTGTTTCTGTATCGGTGAGGGCTTCGCTTCCTCTGGCGTAAGCGGCCGGGTCAATGCGTCGATCATAGAGTTGAAGCATCCGGTCGCAAGGGGTTGCGCCTCTTCTTTGCTCGAGCGCGCGCGATAGTACTTGTCGGCCGGGAGGGCCAGCGTGCGGATTCCCGGCATCCCGCGGTCTTTCGCCGCGGATTTCGCATCGTCAAGAAACTCGGTGGTTGTGAAGTAAACGCCGGGCATTCCTGATTTTTCAATTTCAATTGTGTCGTGGGAACCCCACCACGTGCAGCTCCCTCAATCACC